>CAZENL010000003.1:64421-67106 GCA_964513505.1 uncultured Anaerolineaceae bacterium | reverse complement strand
TGGTGGTGCTGGAATCGTCGGACGCCGTGGATCCCGCGTTCGAGACCCTGGCGCTCGCGCTCCTTTCCGGAGACCTGGACACGTCCGGCTTCCCCGAGTTCGATGCCATCGTCGGCGGCGTTGCTTCGCACTGGGACGAGGCGACCGGCGACATGGTGGTTCGCGCCGTGGTTGGCTGGGGCGGTCGCGGAGTCCGCGGCGACACCGAACGTGCCGCTCAGAAGATCCTTGCCAGCCTGCTCTCCAACGTGCTTGCCAGCCAGCACGCGATCGGGCTCGGTCCGGTCGACCGCCCGATGCCCAGCGCGGGCGCGGGAGGGCTGGTCTGCGCGCACTGCGGGTTCGCCTCCGCGCACGATCGAGCGTTCTATTGCCCGAAGTGCGGGATGCGGATGCTGCGGGGCTGAGAGGTGCCGATTTACGAGTACCTCTGCACCAAGTGCGGGCAACCGACGGAGGTGATGCACAGCATTCACACTCCGGGTCCGACGACCTGCGAACTCTGTGGCGGTGCACTGAGGAAGACGATCTCTACCCCCTCGATCGTGTTCAAGGGCAGCGGCTGGGCCAAGAAGGACAGCCGAAGTTCGGCGTATCAGAAGGCCAGTGCGGCGGCCAACGCGCCCGCTCCGGCGGAGTCGTCCACAACGACGGATTCGACCGCGAAGGAATCGACGGCGACGGATTCGACCGCCAAGGATTCCGGCTCCAAGGCCGATGCGCCCGGCGCGGCTGCGACCGGCGCGAAGGAAGCGGGTCCGAAGAAGTCAGGCTCCGCCAGGCCCGCCGCCTCGTCGTCCGGGAACGCCGGATCCCGCGCCAGGGACAAGGGCTCTCATGGGCACGCTTCTCGTCCGGCGCAGGAATCCTGAGCCTTGCCCAGGCTCGCGTCCGACTGGATCAGCCTCGCGGAGGCGGCAGAGATCTTTGCCGCCGCCAACGTCCCCATCAGCCGCAGCACGCTGGCGCGCTGGGCGGCGTCCGGCAAGCTCCAGAGCATCCGGCCCGGCCGCCTGATCTACGTCCGCCGGGCGCAGGTGCGGCACCTCCTCCAGCCGCTTCGTCGCGGTGTCCGTGCCGAGGACGTGCAGCCCGGCTTGTTCGAGGAATGGACTCCGTGACTCGCGCCGGAGCGTGACCGGAGACCCGGCAGGGGGAACCGAACGGCGCCCGCCTCGCCTGTCACCAAGGGACCGCGTCCGCCTGCTGCAGCGGTCCGCAATGCGGAACCGTCGTGTCCGAACTCTCCTGGCGGTGATGGCCGACTACGGGGCCGCGGGCGGTGGCCTGCTGTCCGCGGGCCTGGCCTTCAATGCCCTGTTCGCGATCATCCCGGCGTTGCTCGCCGTGGTGGCCTTCCTGGGCCTTCTCATCAACGATCCGGTGAGCCGCAAAGACACGGTGGAGTTCCTCATCCAGCAGCTGCCTCCGCTCCAACCGGTGGCCCAGACGATCGTGGACACCCTGGCGAACGGCAGCCGTGTCGGATCGGTGGTGGGCATCGTTGGCCTGGTGTGGGGCGCGAGTGGTTTCTACGGGGCCCTGGAGGGGGCGCTGGCGCTGCTGTTCCCGGGCTCAGGCGGTCGCGGCATGATTCAGCAGCGTCTCAGAGGCGTGGTCGGCGTGGTGGCGTTGATCGGCCTGGTCTTCGCGGCCATCGTCGTGAACGCGTTCGTCGGCACGGTGTCGTCGCTGGTGGTCGTATCTGGCCTGGATGTCTTCCGCGTGGTCGCGCCGATCCTGGCGTGCCTGGCCGGAATCGCGGTCTGCCTGGTCGTCTATGTGGTCGTGCCGGTCCATGGGCCCAGCGCCGCCGCCGCACGGGTTCCCGCCACGGTTGCGGGCATCGGGATCGGGCTGTTGACCACCCTGTTCGGTGTGATCGCGCCACTGCTGGTGCAGGGCTTCGCGGCACTCGGCGTGATCGCGTCGGTGTTCGCCGCGCTGATCTGGTTGAACTTCATCTTCCAGCTGCTGCTCTACGGGGCAGCCTGGGCCTGCATTCGGCGCGATCGACAGCTCGCGATGACGGCGACTCCCCGGATCTGAGCTGGATCAGGCTCCCGGTTGCTGCGCCGAGCCGCAGCGGCGGCAGAAGCGCGCGTTCGCGGAGAGCGGCAGGGCACACTGGTAGCACGGGCGGATCCCCGAGAGGACAACCTGGTGCTGAGGGGGCCGCGGCCCGAGCAGCGATGGGCGGGCAGTGGACCCTGCCATGGGTGGCGATGGCGCCGCCGGGGGCTCGTAGACGGGAGCGTGCGGCGGCCAGACGGTGTCGTCGGGCGCCGTGACGCGCCAACCGGCAGCGAGCCGCGGTTCCGTCTCCGGGGTCGCCGGCGCAGGTTCCGGCTGATGCTTGTGGCCACGGCCGAAGAGCGCCGCAAGGCGGGAGGCGGGAGCTTCCGATTCGGTTGGAGAAGGTGCCTGGCCGAACATGGTTGGGATCGAATCGAGCGGGCGGTTGTCGGCCGATTCGCGCGCGGCGGACGCAGCCAGCGGGAGTTGATAGACGGGCGGAGGCTCGACATGGGGCGCCGGCACAACGTGCACGGGTAGCCGCCACTCCGGCTGCGGCTCAGGCTCAGGAGCCGAGATGGCCGCCATCGGCATTTCGGGCTGCGGCTCGACAAGCTCGGCGGCGATCGGCTCGGGCTCGGGGGCGGCCTCGGCGGCCAGCGGCTCGGG
>CAZENL010000003.1:0-64321 GCA_964513505.1 uncultured Anaerolineaceae bacterium | reverse complement strand
GGGTGCAGCCTGCGCGGCGATCGGTTCGAGTTCGGGTGCGGCCACGGCGACAAGCGGCTCGGGGGCGACCTCGGGGGCCATCTGCAGTTCGGGCTCGGGTGCAGCCTGCGCGGCGATCGGTTCGAGTTCGGGTGCGGCCACGGCGACAAGCAGCTCGGGGGCGACCTCGGCGGCCATCGGCATTTCGGGCTCGGGCTCGACAAGCTCGGCGGCCATCGGCTCGGGCTCGAGGGCGGCCTCGGCGGCCATCGGCTCGGGCTCGAGGGCGGCCTCGGCGGCCATCGGCATTTCGGGCTCCGGCTCGACCAGGTCCGCGGCCATCGGCTCCTGTTCTGGCTCGGACTCCGGCTCAGCCTCGGCGGCCAACGGCACAGGCTCGATCTCTGCGGCGAGGACCGACCAGTCTTCGACCGTCTCCGAGTCGTCTGCGATCGATGCGTCATCGTCCCAGGGACCCGCAAAGAGCTCGTCGTCCAGGACGACTCCAGGCGTCGGCTGGGCCGCGAGCGTGAATGGCGCAGGTTCGGCGACGGCGTCCACGGCAGCCAGAGCAGCATCGTCCTCGGCGGCACTCTCCGGGACGAGCATGAGCGGTTGATACGTTGGAACGGGCTCCGGCTCGGCCACGACCTCCGGCTCGGCAACGACCTCCGGCTCGGCCACGACCTCCGGCTCGGCCACGACCTCCGGCTCGGCCACGACCTCCAGCTGCGGCAGGTCCGCGTCCGGCCACGCTTCGGCCTGGCCGAGCGTGCGGATCTCCGCGAGCGCCTCGCGAACGTGCGTGGCGGCCTCGACCGCGGCGAACGCCTCCGCATCTCCCATGTCGCGGCTTTCCGGCAGCGGCACGCAGCCCTGGCAGAAGCCGGCCTGTTCATTCCAGCAGGCGGGGCAGGTGTACTGGCGGCACTCCAGGCAGAAGCGGAACAGGCCGTGGAACGGGTCGCGCGCGGTCACCGCGGCCGTCTCGGATGCTTCCTCCTCGGGGAGGAACCCCAGCGTGCGGCCGAGGCCCTTCAGGATGCGGGCGCGCTGAACCGGCTGCTCGAAGGCGTACTTTGTGCCGCATCGCTCGCAGAACGATTCGATGTGCGTACCAGGCATGGACCGCGGGCTGACCTCGTGTGCTTTCGGGCGCATGCTGCGCTCTGGATCGCGGAGTGTTAGTCACAAAGGGGTACCGGTGACGCCTTGCGATGGTCCTGCTCCACCCCGTACCGCACGCCCAATCCATCCTCGCGCGGAGCGTTTTCAGACCCCTCTGGTAAGCTCCGCCGCCCCATGACGCGCCCCTTCGCTGCGATCGAACGGTTGCTCGAGCGGCTCTTCGAGAGACCTGCGGCCAGGCTCTTCCACGCGTCGCTCCAGCCGATCCAGATCCAGCGCAAGCTGGAGCGCGCCATGGATACGGGCCGCGTCTTCAGCGGCGACCACGCGTACGTACCGACGCGTTACCGCGTGCGACTCAACCCGGCAGACGCCAAGGGCTTCGACGGCTATCGGCAAACCCTGGAGAACGAGCTTGCCGACGCGCTGCACGCCCGAGCGCGCGCCCGCGGCTACCGGCTGCTGGCGCGGCCGACGGTGGCCATCGAAGCCACGCCGCGGATCCAGGTTGCCGACATGGACGTGGTCTCCGAGATGGTGGATGGTCCTGGCGCGGGTGGCGAGATGGACCTGGGAACTGCGCGGGCGCCGGTTGGCCGGCACGGCACGGGCGTATTCGGGGTGGGCGGTGTCCATGTCGCGCCGGTCGTCTCTCCGGCCTGGGGACCCCAGCCGGCCATGTCGCCGGCCTCATTTCCGGTGCCCGTGCCGCCTCAGCTCCCAGCCGACTTGCCTCCGCCGGTAACCGCGGCCGCCCCGCCGCCCTCCGGTCCGCCGCCCTCCGCCACGTTGACCCCAACCGAGTCGGTGCCCGCGCCGATGGCTCTGCCGCCCCTGGCGCGAATCGAAGTGCGCACCCAGGGCGCGTTCGTGGCGTCCTGTGACTTCCGCGGCGGAACGGCGCGCATCGGCCGTGGCACGGACAACGAGATCGTGCTCCGCGACGAGCGCGTCTCGCGCCACCACGGACAGCTGTCCGCCCGCCAGGGAAACCTGGTCTTCACCGATCTCGGCAGCACCAACGGCTCGTTCGTGAACGGATCGCGGGTGCGCGAGATCGTGCTCGGAAGCGGAGATGTGCTCCGGCTGGGAAACTCGACGCTGACCATCCAGCCGCACGCCTGATCGGGCGCCGGAGCGCCAATGGATCCGTTCACGCTCAGCCTGTGGGTTCTGCGCCTCGCTTTCGTGGCGCTGATCTATGTGTTCTTCTTCGTCGTCGTCCGGCTGCTCTGGCGGGACATCCGGGCGGCGGTGCGCGGGGCCAGCAGCCCGCTCGGGCGTCTGCTGGTGATCGCCTCGCCGCAGGGCCAGCCGCCCGCGGGCGCCTCGCTTCCCCTTGACGCGGTCACCACGCTCGGGCGCGACGTGAACAACAGCGTCATGGTCGACGACGAGTTTGTTTCCGCCGACCACGCGATGCTCACCTTCCGCGGGCGCGTCTGGTTCCTGGAGGATCGTGGCTCGACCAACGGGACGTTCCTCAACGGCCAGCCGGTCCAGGGCGTGGTTCCCCTTGGCTACGGTGATGAGATCGGCCTGGGCAGCGTCCGACTACGGCTGGAGCGCCCGCCGGTCACCGAGCGGGAGCCACGAGGCCGCCGATGACGCGGCAGGGCTGGCGATGACGCGGCGGGACCGGCATCCGCAGGCACGGGGCGCGGCACCGTGAGCGGGGCCACACCCGGGATCGCGGGCGCCCGCCAGCGCATGGATGACCGAGCCAGCGCCGTGCGCCGCGGAGTCTGGCGTGCCGGTATCCGGCCGCGTGCCAGGCAGCGCGAATTCGGCCTGCTGCTGCTGGTGGGACTGACCCTGTTCGTTGGCTGGATGAGCCTCGCCTCACTGCGGGCCGGCACCATCACCGCGGGGGATTTCTCCCCGTTGCTGAGCTACGCGGCGGTGCTCGCGGTGATCCACGTGGCGTTCGTGGTGACCGGACGGCACATGGACCAGATCCTGTTGCCGGCGGTTGCCATGCTCGGTGGCTTGTCGTTGCTGCTCATGGAGAGGCTGCCGCAGGACCTGGTGGTCCAGCAGATCTTCGGGGCGCGGCTGGAGCTGGCACCGCTCCAGCTGTTCTGGCTGTGTGTGTCCCTGGCATTGATGGCATTGATCGCCGTGTTCGTCCGGCAAGACGGCTGGCTGCGCTACTACCGCTACACCTGGGCCGCGGCCGGCATCGGCCTGCTGCTGCTGGTGTTCGTGCTCGGCGACGAGGTCAACGGCGCGCGCCTTTCGCTGACGATCGGTCCGTTCACCGGACAGCCGTCGGAACTGCTGAAAGTCATCCTGGTGGTGTTCCTTGCCGCGTACCTGGCCGACAACCGGCAATTGCTCGCCGGCCAGAGCTGGCGCGTGGGTCCGGTCAGCCTGCCGCCGCTCCAATACCTGCTGCCGATGCTGGGCATGTGGGGAATCGCCATGGCCGTGGTGATCTTCCAGAGTGACCTTGGCGCGGCGCTGCTCTTCTTCTCCGTCTTCCTTGGCCTGCTCTACGTGGCCACGAGGCGCCTGTCCTACGTGCTCCTGGGGATGGTTCTCTTCGTCCTCGGCAGCGTGCTGCTCTACGAGCTGGTCGGGCGTGTCCGGACCCGCGTGGACATCTGGCTCGACCCGTTCGCCGATCCGCTCGGGGCGGGCTACCAGGTCATCCGGGGTCTGTACGCCTTCGGCCGGGGAGGCGTGCTCGGGACGGGCCTTGGCGCCGGCCTGCCGCAGGTCGGCAGCGTTCCGGCGATCCCGGCCATCCACACGGACTTCGTGTTCGCGGCCCTGGGAGAGGAGTTGGGGCTGGTCGGAGCGCTGGCCATCTGTGCCCTCTACCTGCTGATCGCGGCGCGCGGCTTCCACATCGCCGCGCGTGCCGGCGACGAGTTCCAGGCGCTCCTGGCGACCGGCCTGACGCTGGTCATCGTGCTCCAGGCGGGTCTCATCATCGGGGGCAACCTCAAGCTGGTGCCACTCACCGGGATCACGCTGCCGTTCATCAGCTACGGCGGCTCGTCGCTGCTGGCCAACGCGATCGTGGTCGGACTGCTGCTGGCGCTCAGCGACCGCGGTCTCGGCCGCGTCCTGCCGCCGCCCCTTCGGCACGCGCGCGCAATCCCGCCTCCGCAGCGCCAGCTCCCGCCGCCGAATGTCGCGCCGGACCTTGAGCCGGAGTTCGAGGATTCGGCGTTCGTCCCCAAGAGCGAGCCGGATCACGAGGTGCAGTGGTGACCGGCGGCTCGGAGAACGGGCTGAGCCCCGCGGACCCCGGTCGAGCGGGGGGCAATACCGCGCCGGGAATAGGCACCGCGCTGGTGCGCCTCTCACTGGTGATCGTGCTGCTGTACGCGGGCCTCGCGGCGGGCCTCGGCTGGTGGCAAATCGTGCAGGCGGGACCGCTCACCGCGGATCCTGCCAATCCGCTGTCACAGGCCGCCGAACGGAGCGCGCCACGCGGCACCATCTACGACAGCCAGGGCGTGGTCGTGGCGCAGACCGTGGGGAGTGCCCAGGCGCGCACTCGACGGTACCCGTACCCCGAGATGGCCCCGATCGTCGGCTACAAGAGCCTCCTCTTCGGGACCTCTGGCCTCGAGAACGCCTGGAACAGCGAGCTGATCGGCCTGGACCAGTCGGGCGCGGCCGACCAGCTGCTGCGCAAGTTCCGCGCCGACCCCTACGACCCGAGCGACCTGCACCTCTCGGTTGACCTGCGACTCCAGCAGGAGGCGGTCCGGTTGCTCGGCAACGATCGCGGTGCCGTGGTGGCCATCGAGCCGAGCACCGGCCGGATCCTGGCCATGGCCAGCACGCCGTCGTTTGATCCGAATCAGCTGGCGGACATCTCAACGGCGCGCGACTACCTGGATCAGCTGCGCGCAAATCCTGGTTCGCCGCTGCTGAATCGCGCCACGCAGGGCCTCTACGTGCCCGGTTCCGTGTTCAAGATGGTGACCGCAACGGCGGCCCTCGAGTCCGGGTCCATCACGCCGCAGACCACCTACGACCGTCAGCCGGCCCAGTACCGGACCGGCTTCAAGGTGCAGGGTTTCACCATCCACGACGCCCCGCGAACGGTGCAGCTGGACCACCCGCTCACGTTTCCGGAGGCGACCGAGGTCTCCAGCAACATCTACTTCGCGCACGTGGCGCTCGACACGGGTGCCGCCAACCTCCAGCGCTGGGCGGCCGCGCTGGGATTCGGACAACCGATTCCATTCGAGTTGCCAACCTCGACCAGCCAGGTCACCGACGGCAATGGGCCGCTGGACGGCTTTCAGGACCAGGTCGAGCTGGCCAACGCCGCCTACGGGCAGGCCCAGGTGCTGGCCACGCCGCTCCAGATGGCGCTGGTGGCCTGCGCGATCGGCAACAATGGCGTGCTGATGAAACCGACGCTCGTCGACCGGCTCGAGTCGGCCGCCGGGCGGGTCCGCACCATCGACCCGTCGGAGATCCGCCAGGCGATGAGCGCCAACACGGCCGCGGAGATCCGCGATGCCATGGTCCGGGCTGTCAACGGCCCCTTCTCAGCGGGCTACGCAGGCGGCGCCGCGGTCCCCGGCGTCACCACGGCCGGCAAGAGCGGCACGGCCGAACTCGGCACCGGCCGCAACCCCAACAGCTGGTTCATCGGCTTTGCGCCAGCGGACAACCCGCAGATCGCGGTGGCCGTGATCGTGGAGCGGGCAGGGACCGGTAGCCAGCGCGCGGTTCCGATGGGCGGCGACCTGATGAGTCTGTACCTCCGGCAGCACAGCGGCGGCTGAGCCAGGGCACTCTCGCCGCGGCGTCACGGACGGTCCGGGCGCAGCGTCTCCGGGTAGATGGCCATTCCACTGGGTCCGGCGCCTGGGCTCCCCGAACCTGCACCATGGAACCAACCGGTGGCATCCGACGTACCATCCCACAACGCGCCGCCGGAATCCGGGCTGTGGGGACCCGTCGATGCGAACCCAGGGCAGCGAACGAGGACCGAGCCAGTGACCAGCATCCGTGAATCCGGCGAGAAAGTTGCCGCGAATGTCGAGCGCGTCATCGTCGGCAAGCATCGCGAAGTGCGCCTCGCGCTGGTCGCGCTGCTGTGCCAGGGCCACCTGCTGATAGAGGACGTGCCCGGAACCGGCAAGACCGTGCTCGCCAAGGCCATCGCCAAGTCGCTCGGCTGCAGCTTCCGGCGCATCCAGTTCACGCCGGACCTGCTCCCCACGGACGTCACGGGCCTGAGCATCTACAACCAGAAGACCCAGGAGTTCGAGTTCCGGCCCGGCCCGATCATGAGCCAGATCGTGCTCGCGGACGAGATCAACCGCGCCACCCCCAAGACCCAGTCGGCGCTGCTCGAGTCCATGGAAGAGCGGCACATGACGGTTGACGGCACCACCTATCCGATGCCGGTTCCGTTCCTGGTCATCGCCACCCAGAACCCCATCGAGTACGAAGGCACGTTCGCGCTGCCGGAGGCCCAGCTGGACCGCTTCATGCTCCGCTTGCGCATGGGCTATCCGCAGCCGCTCGAGGAGATGTTGATCCTCGACCAGCAGAAGCGGGCGCATCCGCTGGAGGCCATCGAGGAGGTGGCCAGCGTGGAAGACCTGATCACCATGCAAGACGGCGTCCGCGAGATCTACGTGGACCCGGTCGTCTCCGAGTACATCGTGCGGCTGGTGAACGCGACCCGGACTCACCCCGACGTCTACCTGGGCGCGTCGCCGCGCGGCTCGCTGGCGTTGTACCGGGCAGGACAGGCCTATGCCGCGCTGGCGGGTCGCGACTACGTCATCCCCGACGACGTCAAGGAGCTGGCCGAGCCCGCGCTCGCGCACCGCCTGATCATCAAGACGGCGGCGTCGATTCGCGACGTGGATCCGCGGCTGATCGTGCGGGAACTCCTGGACGCCATCCCGGTGGAGGCGCCGCCGGCACGGAGTGGCCGCCCCTCGGTTCGGCCGGCGTAGCGCCGTCGGCGCTCGGTCCTGAGGCGGTCCCGGTCCATGATTCGGCGGCTGGAGTTCGCCATCGTCGCGCTGGTCCTGGTGATCGGCGCGTTCTCGACCGGTGCCGACTTCGTCTTTTTCCTGGTCTACCTGGGCATCCTGGCCATCGGCGGCGGCTACGTGCTGACCCGCTTCGGCCTCTCGGACCTGGAGGCCGGCTACTCCCTGGACCGGCGCTACGCGCAGGTCGGCGACATGCTGCGCGCCACCTACACCGTGCGCAACGCCAGCCGCCTCCCCAAGCTGTGGCTGGAGGTCTTCAATCCCTCCACGCTGCCAACGCCGCTGCCCGGGCGGGCGATCTCCGTCGGACCGCGACAGGAGCGTTCCTGGGTGGCCCGCGTGCCGCTGGTGCGGCGCGGCCACTACCAGGTGGATCCCATGGTGGTTCGCACGGGCGACCCGTTCGGCCTCTTCGAATCGTCGGCCAGCGTCGGCTCGGGAACCACGGTGGTGGTGTATCCCGTGGCAGAGGTGCTCACGCGCTGGCGCCTGCCACCGGCCTCGATCGAGGGCAGCAGCACCAACCCGGAACGAACCATCCAGACCTCGCCGCTGGTGACCAGCGTGCGCGGGTACGTTCCCGGTGATGCCTACAACCGGATCCACTGGAAGAGCTCCGCGCGGCACCAGGAGCTCCAGGTCAAGGAGTTCGAGCTGGAGCAGACCGCGGACGTGTGGCTGATCCTGGACCTCGATTCCCGGGTGCATACGGGCAGCGGTGACGACGCGACCGTGGAGACCGCCGTGCGCGTCGCCGCGTCCGTGTCCGCTCGCGCGCTGGTCGACAACCGCTCCGTTGCCATGGCCGCCGAGGGCCAGCGTCGCGTGATCCTGCCCGTCGACCGCGGCGCTCGACAGCACCAGAAGGTGATGCAGTTGCTGGCGGCGGTGCAACCCGTGGGTTCCACGCCGTTGCGCGATCTGCTCACGGACACGCTGCCGCGCCTGCGCAGGGGCATGACCGCGGTGGTCATCACTCCGTCGCTGGATCGCAGCTGGATCCGGCCGCTCACGACCCTGCGCACCCGGGGTGTGGTCGCGGTGGTGATCCTGCTGGATCCGTCAGCCCACGACCAGGCGTCGCTGGAGGGCACGGGAGGGCTCAGCCCGGCGCTCGTCGAGAGCCGTGCTCACGCGCTGCGCGCGTTGCGCTACACGCTGGCCGAGCACGAGCTCAAGTCGTACGTGCTGGTACCCCGGGTCCCGCTGGCGGACCAGATGATCACGGTCGGTGGGCGCATGGCGGCATCCGTCCGATGACCGCCGTCACCAATCCCCGCAACCGTTTCGCCGAGCCACCGGTCTCGCGCCTCCAACAGCTGATCGCCGGGCCGCATCAGGGTTGGCTGAGCGTGTTGCTGCTGGCCGTGATGCTCTTCACGGTCGGCGTGGCCGTCGACGATTCGCGCTGGGTCGGCGATGCGCCGCTGGGTGGCAGCCAGACGGCGTTCCTGCCCGGCCTGCTGCTGCTGGCGGGGGCCATGGGCCTGGTCTTCGGCAAGTCCCACGTGCGCACCGCTCGTGCGCATCTGGTGGCCGGCGTGTTCGGGGCAGGTCTGGTGCTGGTCTTGTCCGCCAATGCCATCTCGTCCGCCTCGACGCTGCTCGGCCGCCTGCGCGAGCTGAGCGACTCGTTCGGGCTGTTCGTGAGCGATGTCTTCGTGCTGGGTGCCCGTTCCACCGAGACGTCCGCATTCGTGCTGGTGGTCGGCGCCATCGCGTTCACGACCGGCTACTTCTCCGCGTACAACGTGTTCCGACGCAACCGCGCCATGCCGGCCGTGACCGCCATCGGGCTGGTGCTGCTGATCAACATGTCGATCACGATCAAGGTCCAGTACATCCACCTGATCGTCCTCGCGGTCGCTTCCATGCTGCTGCTCATCCGCCTGAACCTGGTCCAGCAGGAGCAGGGCTGGCGGCGGCGGCACATCGCAGGTTCCGAGGCGGGTGCGCTGCTGCTGCGCGGCGGCGCCTTGTTCGTGGCGTTCACGTTGGTGGGCTCGGTGCTGCTGGCCGCGACCGCATCGTCCGCGCCGCTCCAGAGCTTCTGGCGTGACCTGGATGATCCGCTCGCCAATCTGGCGGTTTCCATCAACCGCCTGGTCGGCGGAGTCACGGGCACGACCCGGCAGATCGGCGGTCTGTTCGGGTCAGCCGAGACCATTCGCGGCATCTGGGAGTCGTCAGACGAGCCCGTCTTCCGCGCCACGACCAGCGACAACGGCGCGTACTACTGGCGCGGCGCGGCTTTCGACCGCTTCGATGGGCTGACGTGGTACCAGGACGTCAGCAGCTCGGAGGACGTGGCCACCAACGCGGATGTCCTTGGCGACAACCCGGAGCAGATCACCGCAAGCTCGCCGGGCCGCCGCCTGGTCAGTGCTCGCGTGACGTCCCTGGCCCTGGCCGGCGGCACGATGCTCGCGCCGGAGACACCCATCAAGGTGGATCGCGACACCGTCATTCGTACGGTCGGGCCCGACGCGACGCTCGCGCGCATCGATCTGGCCCAAGCGGTTGACCCGGGTGACAGCTACACGGTGACGTCCGCCGTGCCGAGCACGGATCCCAAGTTGGGGGTCACCGCGAGCATGCTCGCTGCGGCCGGCACCACCTATCCGGCTTGGGTGGAGTCATACACCGTGATCGAGCCGAACTCCATCGGGCAGATTGCGTATGACACGGCAAACCAGTTGGTGAGCCAGCTGCGTGCCGACCAGCGCGACCCGTACCACATCGCGCTTGCGATGCAGACGTTCTTCAACGACACCACCAACTTCCGCTACAGCACGGACGTGCGCGGGGTCTGCGGCCGGGAGAGCATCGTCGACTGCCTGCTGGTCCACAAGGTGGGCTACTGCATGCACTACGCCTCGGCCATGACCATGCTGCTGCGGACCCAGGGCATTCCGGCGCGATTGGTGGAGGGCTACCTGCCGGGCCGCCTGATGGCGGACAACTCGCGCGAGGTCGATCTCAGCGCCGCCCATGCCTGGGTGGAGGTCTACTTCCCAGGCTACGGGTGGCTGCGCTTCGATCCCACGCCGGGCAACAACGGAAACGGGCGGACGCCGACCGCGCTGCCGCAGGGGACGACCGTGGCGCATCCGTCGACGAGCCCGGGCGCCGGAAGCTCGGCCGCTCCGACGGTCCGGGACCCGGCCGCCTTCCCCGAGCCGAACGACCCGAACGGGGGCAAGCCGCTCACGCCTCCACCGCCGGCCGATACGGGCCTGGTCAGCCTGCTGGCCGTCACGGGACTCCTGGTGCTTGCCGTGGTGTTGGTGCTGATCGCAACGTTCCGGCGCCGGCGCCAGGGCGCTCGCGGTCCGGATGCCGCGTACGAACGCATGACCCGCCTGGCCGCACGGCTTGGCTATGCCACCAATCCGTCGCAGACGGCCTACGAGTACGCCGGCGCCCTGGGCGAGGTTCTGCCGGGCATCAAGACCGAGCTGTACGTGGTCGCGCACGCCAAGGTGGAGCTGACCTATGCCCGCCGCATGCCCACCGGCTCGACCGCCGAGGCGCTGCGCAACGCCTACCGCAAGGTCCGGCTGGGCTTGTTCCGCCTGGTGCTACGGCGCCGGACGAAGTAGATCGCGGTCCGGCGGGCGCGCTCCGAGGCTAGAGCGCCCCGCCGCGGTCGGTGGCAGCCAGGGCTGGGAGTGCCAGTGAGGCCAGGTGCTCCGCCAGGTTGTGGGCCCGCAGGCGGGCGCGACCGCCGCTGATCTCCACGACCGTGACCGAACACAGCGCGAAGGGAAGGCTCCAGTAGCGTTCGAGCGGCACGCCGATCAGATGCATCAGTGCCAGCCGCAGAACGCCGTCGTGGGCGGCCACGATCGCCCATGGACGGCCTGACGTTGCTCCTCCGTAGCCGAGGACCGGATCCGTCCCGTACGCAGCGGACGTCCCGGCCGCGCCGAGCGCCGCGACCACGTCGTCGAGAGCGCCGCGCAGGCGCCGCGAGCCGTCCAGGATGGACTCTCCGCCGGGGGCCCAGTTGTGCAATGGGTCCTCGCGCCAGGCGGCCAGCTCGGGGCCGTATCGGGCCGTCACTTCCGCATTGGTGAGGCCCTCCCACGCTCCCTGCGCGAGCTCCATGAGCCGCGCATCGGCGTGGAGCGGCACGTCATTGCCGCGCGCGGCAGCGATGGCCGCAGCCGTGGACGCGGCCCGTTTCAGCGGTGAGTACCAGATTCCGATGGGCGCCGAGCCGGGCAACGGCAGGGCCGGGCTGGCCGTTGGGTCGGCCAGGCGCGCCCCAACGAGCGCGGCCTGGCGTTCCCCAAGCGGTGAGAGCGGCGGATCTGACTGGCCCTGGAAGCGGTCCTGGGCCACCCAGATCGATTCGCCATGCCGAACGAGTGCGAGCGAGCCGTGGACGCCCGCTAGTCGAGCCGGATCAGCCACAGTCCCAGGACCGCCTCTTGCGATCGGATGCCTGCGGCGACATCCGCGGGAACCACATCGTCCAGGGCAAGGATCATCAATGCGTCCGCGCGCGGCTCACCGCGAGCCAGGTGCATGGCACTGATGTTGACGTCCGCCTTGCCGAGCATCAGCCCGATGGTGCCCATGGTCCCCGGCCGGTCGCGGTGACGGGTGATGAGCATGTTCGGACTTGGGCCCATGTCCAGCCAGTAGTCCTCCAGCCGGACGAGTCGGGACTTTCCGGCGGCCACCGTGCCGCCCACCGTTGCCGAGCCGGTGAGGCTGAGCATGGAGGTGTAACGGCCGGACTCCGGGATCTTTCGCTCCACCAGGTTGATGCCGCGCGCCTTGGCGAGCGATGGTGCGTTGATGACGTTGACGCGTCCTTCGCTGGCCGGCTCCAGCAGTCCGGAGAGTGCCGCGGCGACGAGCGGGGTGGTGTCGTGCGAGGCGAGCTCGCCCGCCACTTCCAGGGTGAGGTTCTCCAGGTCCGGCGCGAACTGGGCATACAGCTGACCCAGCGTGCGTGCCAGCGGCAGGTACGGCGCGATCACCTGGGCCGTCTCCGGCGTCAGGAGCGGCGCATTGACGGCATAACGAGCCGACCGTCCGGCCAGCACGTCCAGCACCTGCTCCGCGGCTTCCACGGCGACCCGCGTCTGGGCCTCCGCGGTGGACGCGCCCAGGTGGGGCGTGAGGATGGTGTGCGGCGCCGACATGAGTGGCGAATCCTTGGGCGGCTCCTCGGTGAAGACGTCCACCGCCGCGCCGCCAAGCCGGCCCTCTGTCAGGGCGGTCGCGAGTGCGGCCTCCTCGATCACGCCGCCACGCGCGACGTTCACCAGGAATGCGCCCGGCTTCATGAGGGCGATCTCGTCGGCGCCGATCAGGCCCCGCGTCGAGCGCGTCAGCGGGACGTGGACCGTGACCGCGTCCGCCTGGGCGAGCAGATCCTTCATCGGCAGCAGCCGTACTCCGTGGAGTGCCGCCGCGTCCTCCGTGACGTACGGGTCGTGGCCCAGGACGTCCATCTCCCAGCCGCGCGCGCGGTCGGCGATGGCCATGCCGATCTTGCCGAGTCCGATGATGCCCAGGGTCTTGCCGCGCAGCTCACGGCCGGTGAACTGCGAGCGCTTCCATTCGCCCCGCCGGAGCGAGGCGTCCGCGGCCGGGATGTGGCGTGCGAGCGCGAACAGCAGGGCCAGCGTGTGCTCCGCTGCCGCGATCGTGTTGCCCGTCGGGGCGTTGACGACCACGATGCCGGCCTCGGTGGCGGCCGCGAGATCGATGTTGTCCACGCCGACGCCGGCGCGGCCGATGACCTGCAGGCGCGTGCCGGCGGCCACGGCCTCGGCATCGGCCTGGACCTGGCTGCGCACGAGCAGCGCGTCGTACTCGGGAAGGATGCGCAGGAACTCGCTGCGCTCGAGACCCGTATGGACCTCCACGTCGTGGTCGGTGCGCAGGATCGCGAGCCCCTCTTCGGCGAGGGGCTCCACGACCAGGATGCGCTTCCGGCCGGTGGTGGAGGGGGTGAGATCTGTCATCTCAGCCCCCGCCGCCTAACGGGTGGTGGCGAGAGCGGGCTCTCGCTCCGCCGCGCCGGTGGCTGCGGTGCGACCGGCCTGGGCGGCAGCCGCGGCCCCCGCGCCGGGCTTGACCGCAACGCCCAACTCGGTCAGTGCCGCCTCCAGGATCTCCATGCACAGCACGATGTCATCCACGCTGACCTTGCCCAGATGGCCGACGCGGAAGATCTTGCCGGTCAGCGGGCCCTGGCCACCGGCCAGCACCAGGCCGCGCGCCCGGCAAGCCTTGGTCAGCGCCGACCACTCGATTCCTTCTGGCAGCCAGGCACTGGTGACGGTGTTCGACGCGAACGCGGGATCCGCCAGCAGACGGATTCCCAGCGCCTGGAGACCGGCACGGGCCGCCGCCGCGCACGCCGCGTGGCGGGCGAAGATGGCCGGGTAGCCCTCTGCCTCGATCAGCTTGAGCCCCTCGTCCAGACCGAACGCGACCGACACGGCCGGGGTCCAGGGCGTCTCGCCCTTGACCAGCGCGTCGCGGTGGAGCGTCAGGTCGAAATAGAAGCGTGGCATCTGCGCGACTGCCACGGCATCCCAGGCCTTCTTGGACAGGGCGACCATGGCCAGACCCGGCGGCACCATCCAGCTCTTCTGCGAGCCCGTGGTGACGACATCCAGGCCCCAGGCGTCCATCTCCAGCGGGATGGCGCCCAGGCCGCTGACCGCGTCGACCAGGATCAGCGCGTCCGGAGCGGCGGCGTGGATCTCGGCGGCGATCGCCTCGAGCGGATTGGTCACGCCGGTGGAGGTCTCGTTGAAGGTGACCAGGACGGCGACGGCCGGCTTGCCGTCCGCTGCCATCTTGCGGAGCTCAGCGGCGACCGCGGCGGGAACCACGGCGTGGCCGTGCTCGACCATCAGGCTGGTGACGTCTGCGCCGTAGCGGCGGGCGATCTTGGCGAATCGATCGCCGAACACCCCGATGTTCACGGAGAGGACGCTGTCACCCGGCGACAGCGTGTTGACCACGGCTGCCTCCAGGGCCCCGGTGCCCGAGGACGTGAGGATCAGGACTTCGGCGTCGGTCTTGAAGCCCTTCTTCATGCCCGCCGTGACCCGGCCGAGCAGTTCCTTGAACTCCGGACCCCGGTGGTTGACCATCTGCCGCGAGCCGGCCTCGCGGACGGAGTCGGGGAGGGGAGTCGGACCCGGGATGCGTAGCTGGACCGTATCGGGCACAGCGGTACTCCTTGGCGTGCGGCGCTCCGCACCAGTGGGTGACGGACGGGCCGATGTCGATGGTAGCCGGGCGCACGTGCCGGCGTCGTCTCGGGACGGTCGCAGATCGGTTGCGGGGACCGGCGCGCCGCAGCCGCGCGCGATGGCCGAGGTTCAAGAGTGTCGTGTTGCGCGGGTGAGTATTCTCGGACGGCCGTCGCCACGCAGATCGGGAGCCGCCACCATGAGGGCATCGCGAGGTCTCGCCATCGTCAGCTGGCTCGCGGTCATCACCGCGTTCGCACCGTGGGCTGCCAGTGCCGCGGCAGGTCCGGCGACGAGCCGGGACACCGGGCCGGCCTCCGCCTGCGGGTCCAAATGGGTCACCATCGCCAGCCCTAACGGAGGGGGCGCGCTCAGCGACTTGCTGGCGGTTGCGGGCACGTCCCCATCCAACATCTGGGCCGTCGGAGATCACGGTCCGTCCAACGCAACGAAGTCACTGATCGAGCACTACAACGGCACGAAATGGACGGTTTCGTCGATCCCGAGCGTGGGCACCGAGCTCGATGCGGTCGTGGCCATCAGCTCCAAGAACGCCTGGGCGGTGGGGACCACGGTCACCAAGGCGAGCGACCTCCACACGGGCGAAGGGCTCATCGAGCACTGGGACGGCCACGCGTGGAAGGTGGTCAAGGCGCCATCCGCCCTCGAGGGAGCCGGCTCGAGCACCGCGTTCACCGGCATTGCCGCCGTATCCGCCAAAGACATCTGGGTGGTTGGCACTAACCAGTTCAATCCGTTGGCGCTCCACTACGACGGGACGGCGTGGAAGACCTTCCCGGTCGACACGTCAGGCTTCCTCGGAGTTGGCCATTTCGCGGCCGTCGACGCGGTGGCCTCGGACGACGTCTGGGCAGTCGGCAGCGTCTTCCATGGCGACACCGCGCGGCTGATCGAGCACTGGGACGGACACGCCTGGTCGCAGGTGGCCGCCGCCCAACCGGTGAGCCAGGGAATGCTGGTTGCGGTGGACGCCGCGTCGAGCGGTGACGTGTATGCCGTCGGAGAGTCCATCAACGAGTTTCTTCCGACCGCCGAGGTCCAGCACTACAACGGGCACGCCTGGTCCGCGGTGTCGGCGCCCTCGCCCGCGATCAGTTCGCTCACCGCGCTGGCTGTGAAGTCCAGCTCGAGCATCTGGGCCGCCGGCTTCTATCCGAAGCCCAACGACAAGGACTCCGCGCTGGTCATGCAATCGAGCGGGCATGCGTTCGCGCGGGTCGCCGTGCCCACGCCGGGCGAAGCAAGCGGGCTGGCACTCATCGACGGCAAGCAACTCTGGCTGGTCGGCTCGACCGTCACCGGCACGCCGCAACACGCGGGAAGCAAGACCTTCGTGGCGCGACGCTGCGTCTGAGCCAGGGGCCACCTAGACTCGGGACCATGCCGCCCCGCCGACCTTCGGGGATCGCGAGCCCCATTCGCCCGACTCTTGACTTCAGTGGCAGCGGCGGCCATGCGCCCCTCGCGGCGCGCATGCGGCCGCAGAAGCTGGACGATTTCGTCGGCCAGGAGCACCTGGTCGGGGAGCGCGGCGCGCTGCGCCGCATGATCCAGCGCGGCCACCTGGCGTCCATGGTGCTGTGGGGACCGCCAGGGACCGGCAAGACCACGCTGGCGAGGCTGCTGGCGGACGCCGTGGATGCGCCGTTTGCGACCTTGAGCGCGGTGATGAGCGGCGTGGCGGACGTCCGCGCCGTGATCGCCGGGGCGCGCGAGTGGATCGACCAGGGCGGTCGGTCAACCGTGCTCTTCCTCGACGAGATCCACCGCTTCAACAAGGCCCAGCAGGACGCGCTCCTGCCGCAGGTGGAGGACGGCACGATCACGTTGATCGGCGCCACCACGGAGAACCCCTATTTCGAGGTCAACTCGGCGCTGCTGTCGCGCATGCGCGTCTTCCGGCTGGAGCCGCTGACCGACGAGCAGGTGGGCACGATCGTGGACCGGGCACTGGCTGGCGCGGCTGGCTTCGCCGGCGCGGCGACGCTGCCGGACGAGGCGCGCGAGCACCTGGTGGCGATCAGCGCCGGCGACGCACGGGCCGCGCTGAACGTGCTGGAAGCCGCGGTGGCCATGGCCGGACTGGACGACCCAGACGTGCCCAAGCCCGTGTCGCCCACGCTCGAGATCGTCGAGAGCGCGGCGCAGGAGCGGATCCTCTCCTACGACCGGGCCGGGGACGGCCATTACGGCACCGTCAGCGCGTTCATCAAGAGCATGCGCGGCAACGATCCGGACGCGTCGCTGTACTGGCTGGCGACCATGATCGCGGCCGGCGAGGACCCCAAGTTCGTGGCCCGGCGCATCGTCATCTGCGCGTCAGAGGACGTGGGCAATGCCGATCCTCGGGCGCTCCAGGTGGCCGTGGCGGCCATGCAGGCGCTGGACTTCATCGGGCTGCCGGAAGCCCAGTACGCGCTCGCGCAGGCCACGGCGTACGTGGCCTCGGCGCCCAAGTCGAACCGTGTCGGGACCGCGTACTGGGCCGCCATGGCGGACGTCCAGGACCACGGCTCCCAGCAGGTCCCGCCACACCTCCTGACGGCCGGCAATCCGCTGCTGAAGCGCCACGGGATCGGCGTTGGTTATCGCTACCCGCACGATTTCGAGAACGCGGACGTGGAGCAGCAATACCTGCCGGACGCGCTCAAGGATCGCGTCTACTACCGCCCGTCCGACCAGGGCATGGAGACGCAGATCGGCGCGCGCCTGGAACGACTGCGCGAGGCCCGCACTGAGGCACGCGAGCACGGTGGCGCGCGCCGCGCTGCGCCAACGGTGGGCAGTGCCCGGACGGTCGACCCCATGCGCGTCGCCGGCAAGGTCATGCGCGAGCGGGAAGAGGTCAAGAAGAAGACCGCCGACAAGCAGAAGCGAGAGGCTGCCGGTAGCTGAGCCGGATCCGGTCGGCCGCCGGTGACGCGTGCGCGGAACTCAGACCCAGACGGGAGGGACCTTCAGCACTTGCGCGCGAGCGTGGCGGCGCTCAATGGTTCCGTGTTGGCGACGCGTGCAGGGATGGGGCACGCCGTAACGCAGGAATCGTCAGGAGGAATCGGGCATGCGTGGTCGATTGAACCTGGCAGCGGGCGCCGGGGCACTCGCGCTGCTCGTCGTGGTGATGTCCGGGCCGGCGGTCGACGCGGCCCACGCCGTCCACAGGCAGGGCTCCGGGAACATCGGGGTGATGCAGTTCTTCGACCTGGACAGAGGCAAGGCCGGGCATGAGAACCTCATCGGCCCCGACCTCCTGTACGACATGTGCGAGGGCGGGCCGTGCGGCGGGCAGCCTTACCTGATGCCGGAGTACGGCATGCGCAAGATGTCCGGCGGGACGCCGTCGTTCAGCGCGTGCCGCGATGCCCTTCGGAACGCGCGGACGAGCGAGATCCCGTTCACGTCCCTCCCGCGTGGCACGTGGCTCTGCGTCACGGCACGGCACCGGGTCAGTGGCAACACGTGGGGCACCCGCACCGCTCGGGTCAAGGTCACGCACAGTCCGACCAGCAGCACGGACGCGTTCACGTTCGCCTACCTCGTCTGGGCATGACCCTCAGGTGCTCAGCCGGCAGCCTGCTTCACGAGCGCGGCAATGCGTGCCTCGTCGGCGGCGGTCAACTTCGTCAGCGCGTATGAGGTCGGCCACATGGCGCCTTCGTCGAGCTTCGCCGCTTCCTCGAAGCCGAGCGTCGCGTACCTCGAGTTGAACTTCTGCGCGCTCTTGAAGAAGCAGACCAGCTTGCCGTCCCTGGCGTAGGCGGGCATCCCGTACCACGTCTTGGGCGCGAGCTGCGGCGCGGTGGCGGTGACGATCGCGTGGATCCGCTCGGCCAACGTGCGATCCGGGGTGTCCATGGCGGCGATCGCCTCGAGCACGGCGCGGAGCCCTTCGGCCTTCTCGTCGTTCGCGCGTGCTTCCGCCTTCAGCTCCTTGGCGCGACTCTTCATGGCCGCCATTTCGTCGGCGGAGAACTTCCCGGCCTTCGGCTCGGTTGGGGTGACGCTCTTGGCATTCATGGCTGGTTCCTCAGTGGCTGGATTGGGTGGGGTTGGTCCTGATGCTAGGGACCCGCGGTCAGGATGGCTTCTCGAAAACTGATCGATCTCGTTGCGCCGGCGTGGCATCCGGGTCAACTGACGAGGCGTCTCGCCATCTTCGCGAACATCACCAGCCAGGCGCAGCAGAACACCGTCGTGAGCACCAGAAGCACGCCGGGTCGCCCCTGCTGGTTCGCAGAGGGACCGGTGTCCGTGGGAGGTAGCGGCGGGAGGTCGGTCGCAGTCGCCGTGACAGCCCCAACGATGTCGCCGTAATTGCGTCCGCAGGTCAGGTTGCCCTGCAAGAGCACATCCGAGCCGGCCGTGCTGAACGTGGCGGCAACGGCCCCGAACACCATGACCGTCCAATCGCGCCCATCGAGGAGCGAGAAGTCCGCGTGAACGGTCCTGGCCGGCCCTTCTCGGTAGAAGGCAACGTTCCAATCGGCATCGCGAACCGCAACGACAGTGGCACGGCAGTCGAGGTGCAGGTCCAGCCTGCCGGTTACGGTCGGCAGAGGAGCGCTCGAGTCGCCGAGGTCATGGCGGACCTGGTCCACGACCGCCGCGTAGTCGAGACGCGCGCCGCCGAGGTCTCCGGTCGGCCGCGCGAGGGCTCTTGGAAAGGCGGCGAACGATGGGATGGGACCAGAAGTCGGGAGCGGCCGTCCCAACGTTCCGGAGTCTCGGTAGGTCACCTCGTCGGGGGCCAGCGGCAGGACCTGGAGCAACGCTCCCCGGTTGAACGTGCGCACGAGACTCAGGTCCACGGCGGCCTCGAAGCTGCTGACGCGCGGGTCCTGCACGGGGCGGTAGAGGCCCTTGGTCGGGATCACAATCCGCCCTTCGTAGGTGCACGGCGACGCTCCGATGCAGGCCTTCAGCGGGGCCCAGACGATCGGCGCGGCTTGCTGTCCCCAGCCGATTTCGCCGATGCCGCCGAACAGCGACAGCCGCGCGAACAGGACCGCGGGGCCGCCGTTGTCCGGCAGGCCTGCATCTGGTGGCGTGATCCGCACGCTCATCACGAGCCGCCCCGGTTCGTGGAGGATCTGCGTGGTCTCCCACGTCCCCTTACGGTCCCAGATCAGTCCGTCGTCCACGTCCTGCTGGATCGCGCCTTCGTTGAACAGCAACGGCAGCAGGGCGGCACGTGGGGCGGTCGCACCTCGGCCCGTCGCTGAAGTGGCGCCAAGCACCGCCGCGGCGATGACGGCCGCCGCAGTCGCCGAACGCAGGAACCGCAGCCTCACGCTCGGGAGGCTAGCAGCAACCTTGGGCAGGATCAGGTGCCAAAGGCACCGATTGACGGGGCGTGGGGGCTGGCGCGCGTGGGCGCGACTGCCTGCTCAGCCGTAGAGGCCGGAGAGCCCCAGCACCACGAGGAGAATCCAGAGCACGATGAGGGTCCCGAACATGCCCGCGCCGACGATCACGATGCGGCGCAGGTCGCGGCCGACGTAGACGTACTCCGTCTCCGCGCGCGCGGCCAGCAGGCTGTTGGGCTTTACCTTGATGCGGCCGGGCAGCGAACGCGAGATGGCGGCTGTCGAAGCGGCCCCGGGCTGAACCTCGACGAGCGACGTGGCGCCCACGGCCGACGGCAGCGGCTGCGCCGGCGCGAGCGGAGCGCTGATCGGTCGAGGTGCGACGGCATCGCGGCGCGGCCCGGACTGGCCCTTGCTGGAGGCACCACGCGTGCCCGGTCGTGCGGGGGCGGAGCGCGTGACTCGTGTTCGCTTGGCCACTGGGCCTGGAACCTCCTGGTTTGCGGGGATCCTGCGATCGCAACGGTAGCGGATCGGCCACCGAGGATAGCATCGTGCGCCGATCGCGCCGCTAGACTCAGGCTTGATGCAAGCATTCGTCGACGCGGTCCAGGCGAATGCGGGCCTCATCGCCCTGCTCGGACTCCTGGTTGCGCTGATCGCCCTCATGCTTGCCTTGCGGGCATCGCGCAGGCCGTCTCACGGCCACGCGTCGACGCCCGGCCCGACGCTCGTGGACGATCCGGCGCTCGATCAGATCCTTTCCTCGCAGATGCAGCGCCTCGACGGCCTGGCGAAGGACGTCCATGGCCTGGCCGCGCGCACCAAGGCCGTGGAAGCGCAAGGTCGCCTCGCCGTCCAGAGCGCCGGGTTGGTGCGTTTCAACCCGTTCCGCGAGGACACGGGGGGCAACCTGTCGTTCGCCCTCGCGCTCCTGGACGCCGAGGACAACGGATTCGTCCTCTCCAGCCTGCACTCACGCCAGACAACCCGCGTGTACATCAAGGCGATCACCGCCGGCCAGTCCGATCAGGCGCTCTCCGACGAGGAGACGCAGGCCCTGAACCAGGCACGCAGTGGGGGTCCAGGCACGGCCTGAGTGGCGGGGACACCTCCTGGAGCCCCGGCCCGTCCTGCGGGCCTGACCAATAGGTCTACCATCTCTTGTCGAACGCGAGGTTCAGAGGCGAGGGCAAGACGTGGCCATCGACATTGTCGGAAAACTGGGCCGCGTCACGGCCGACATCACACCCGGGCATCTCGGAGAAGTGCTCGTCGAGGTCAGGCAGGGCACCGAGCGATTTCTCGCGCGAGCGGCCGACGATGAGGCGACGATCAGGAAGCACACGCAGGTGCTGGTGACCGGCAGCCTCGGCGGCCGAACCGTTGAGGTCACACCGACCAACACCATGAGGCTTCCGCAATGAGCGACACGCTCCTCGTCATCGTCGTGGTGGCGATTCTTCTCGTTGTCCTTCTCGTCGTGGCCACGTTCCGCCTGGCATGGCGGGTCGCTGAGCCGGACGAGGCGCTGATCATCTCCGGCCTGCGCACCGCGCAGCGGCCCGAGGGCGTCGGCGAGAGCATGGGCTTCCGCATCGTCACCGGCCGCGGCTCGCTGGTCATCCCGTGGCTCACCAAGGTGCGCACGCTCTCCCTGGAGGCGCACGAGAGCGAGATCACGGTTCCCTGCGTCAGCCAGCAGAAGATCCGGCTCGACCTGCGCGGCGTGGTGGTCTACAAGGTCGGCGACGACTACCGCTCGATCGCCAACGCGGCCCGCCGATTCCTCGACCGGCCCGCCGCCGAGCTCGAGTCCAAGGTCCAGAACGTCTTCGTCGGCCACCTGCGCGCGATCGCGGGCTCCATGACCGTCGAGGAGATGATCAGCGACCAGGACAAGTTCGCCCAGCAGGTCCGCGAGCGCTGCACGGTGGAGATGGAGTCCTTCGGACTGGTCATCGACAGCTTCCAGATCCAGGCCATCACCAGCCCCAGCAACTACATCGAGAACCTGGCCGTGCCGCACCAGGCGCAGGTCGAGCAGCAGGCGCGCATCGCGCGCGCCAATGCCGATCGCACCGCGGTGGCCCAGGAGCAGACCGCGGCCGCGCAGATCGCGGAGTCGATCCGCGAGACCGAGATCAAGAAGGCCGGCTACCAGGCCGAGATGGACACGGCCGCTCAGCGTGCCGCCCAGCAGGGACCACTCGCCCAGGCCACCTCGCGGCAGGCGGTCGTGCAGGAAGAGACCCGCGTCGCCGAGCTGCAGGCCCAGCAGACGGAGCAGCAGCTCCAGGTCGACGTGCGCAAGCCCGCAGACGCGGAGGCGTACAAGCAGACCACGCTGGCCACGGCCGGCCGCGACGTGCGCATCCGGCAGGCGGAAGGCGAGGCACAGGAGGTCCGGCTGCGAGCCGAGGCACAGGCCGCGGCCACCAAGATCCAGGCCGAGGCGCAGGCCGCCGCAACGCGCATGAACGGCGAGGCGGAGGGCGACGCGATCCGCGCCAAGGGCATTGCCGAGGCGGACGCGATCCGCGCCCGGATGGAAGCGGAGGCGGATGGCATCCAGCGCCGCGCGGCCGCACTCAGCCAGAACCAGGAAGCAGTCATCGCCCAGCAGATTGCCGAGCAGTTGCCGGAGGTGGTACGGGCTGCCGCGTCATCCTTCGACCACGTCGGCAGCTTCACCGTGCTCAACGGCGCGGAGGGCGTGACGGCGGCCCTGGGGAGTGTCATCAAGCAGGCCGGCGTGCTCACGCAGCTCGCTCGCCAGGCCCTCTCGCCGGTCCAGTCCAATGGGCGTGCAGCCTACGACGACGGTGCCTCGGGTAACGGCACCGGCGCCGCGCACGACGCCGCGCCGGTGGCCAAGCCGCGTACGCGACTGGCCCCGCCGGCCGCCGCCACTGCCCCCGCCGACCCGGCCGCGGTCTCCGGCAACGGCAAGACCGGGGGCTGACGCGACGGACCTGCCAACCCCACGGGGAGGGACGGCGGACGCTGAGCCACGGACGCCGCCGTCCATCCCAGCCAACATCGCGGCCCGGATCGACACCATTGCCACGGATTTCGTCAACGCCGCGGTGCGCGACCGCTTCGACCCCGCGCGCAACAACGCCATCGCCGAGATGGGCCGTCTCGGCGCATCGGAGCTGCAGGCCGGATCAATCATCGAGCGACGGCTGGCCGAACGGCGGGACGTGCGCTTCCAGGCGGAGATTGCCGACAATCTGAAGCGCCTGCGCGAGGGCGTGGAGGAGCTCCAGCACGAGATCGTGGCCGGGCGGACGGATGCGAAGCGCTCGGCTCGGATCGGGCGCCGCATCGACGATGTCCTCCAGGCGCTCGGCGACGGCAGCCGCGCCCTGGAGCAGGACACGGCCATGCTGCTCCAGGAACAGCACGTGCTGCGGACGCAGGTCCAGATGCTCGAGCGCTATGCCTTCATGGCCGAGCGCATGGACGAGCGCCTCTCGGAGCGCCTGCGGGACCTCGGGCCGCAGGAGGCGGCGCTCGTGCGGGACGACGTCCTGCTGCCATTGCGCGGCCGGCGGGCGGACCTGGCAACCCAGCTTGCGGTCGCGCTCCAGGCTTCCGCGGCGCTGCGCATCGTGGAGCAGAACAACCGCGACCTGATCGGCGCCGTTCGCACGGCAACGGGCACGACGATCGCGGCCCTGCGCACGTCCCAGCTCGTTGGCGACGCACTCCGGCAGCGGATGGACGTTGGTCGTGCCGTAGCCGCGCAGGGCGGTGGTGTCGCCGCGGCGGCCGTCGCGGCCCGGGTCGGCGCGGCCTCGCTCCAGGATGCCTGGGACGACGTTTTTGCCGCGATCCAGCGCGTGGAAGACGTCAAGCAGCACGTCATCGGAGATTGGCCCGTGGGGTCGTCCGGGAAGCGTTGAGGCGTGTGACAGGCTAGCTGTCACGGCACGGTCCGAGGCTCGCGTCATGTCGATGCGATCGCAGTTCCTCGGACCCGTCACCGCCGCCCCAAGGCCATCGCGCGCGGAGCCGCCCGTCTCGCTGGACAGCGTCCGCCCGCTCTTGCGCGGCCTCAACCGCGAGCAGCGCCAGGCCGTCACGCACGGGGAGGGGCCGTTGCTCGTGGTCGCGGGACCGGGCACCGGCAAGACAGAGGTCATCACCCGCCGCGTGGCGTGGCTCATCGCCACCAAGCGGGCACGGCCGTCGGAGATCCTGGCCCTGACGTTCACGGACGCAGCCGCCGCGGAGATGCAGGCTCGCGTGGACGTGCTCGTGCCGTACGGCCGCGCGGACGCTGCCATCCACACGTTCCACGCGTTCGGTGACCGGCTCCTGCGGGAATTCGGGCTCGAGCTGGGCCGCAACGCGGAACCGCGCGTCATCGGGCGCGCCGAGTCCCAGGTGCTCCTGCGGGAGCACCTCTTCGAACTCGGGCTGGAGCGCTACCGGCCGTTGGCGGACCCGACGCGTTTCCTGGACGCTCTCGTGGAGCTGATCAGCCGGGCGAAGGACGAACAGATCTCGCCTCTGGAGTACCTGGCCTTTGCCCAGGAACTCGAGGCGGGCTCGCGTGCGGCCCTGGAGGGCGCCACGGATTCTGCCCAGGCCTCGGCCTGTGAGGCTCTCATCGAGGAAGCGGCCGGACACCGGGAGGTCGCCCATGCGTTCTCCCGGTATGAAGAGCTGCTGGCGGAGCGGAACCTGATCGACTTCGCGGACCAGGTGGCGCTGGCAGTCCGTCTCCTGGAGGAGCGGGCGGCGGTCCGGGCGGAGATCCAGGATCGCTTCCGCTACGTCGTGGTGGACGAGTTCCAGGACACCAACGCTGTCCAGCTGGCACTCGTTCGCGCCGTGGCCGGGGCACGTGGCAACGTGATGGTGGTCGGGGATGACGACCAGGCGATCTACGCGTTCCGGGGCGCGGCCGTGGAGAACATGCTCGGCCTTGCACGGGTCTACCCGGCATTGCGCCGAATCGTGCTGCGGCGCAACTACCGCTCGCGGACGCCCATCCTGGCCGCGGCGCAACGGCTGATCCGGCACAACGAGCCGCATCGCGTGCAGGGGCACGATGGCGTGGAGAAGGAGCCCATCTCCACGCGTCGCGGCAAGCGGCCCGCGCCGGTGCGGCACGTGGCCTATCGCAACGAGGAGGCGGAAGCGGACGGCGTGGCAGCGTCCGTTGCCGAGCGCATCCAGGCAGGCGCCTCACCGTCGGACATCGCCATCCTGGTGCGCACCAACGGGGACGCGCGCCGATTCCTGCGCAGCCTGGACGTGCGCGGCATCCCGTGGCGTTTCAGCGGCGCGAGTGGCCTGTACGCGCGGCGAGACGTGCGGGACCTGTTGGCATTTCTGCGCACCGTCGCGGATCCGACCAGCTCGATGGATCTCTACGCGGTCGCCACGGGAGAGCCGTACGGGTTGGGCGGGCAGGACCTGACGGCACTGCTGGAAACTGCGCGGCGGCGCCACCGCTCTTTCTGGGAGGTCGCCACGGAGCTGGTGGAACAACCGGGTCTGCTGCGCCTGCAATCCCGGTCTCGGCAGGGCCTGGAACGGCTCGTCTCGGACGTTCGGGACGCCGTGGAGGCGTCGCACCAGATGCCCACCTGGGAGGTGCTGTACCGCCAGCTCAAGCGGAGCGGCCGGCTTGGGGCACTCATCGCATCCGCCGAGAGCGGTGACGATGCCGCTCTCCGCAACGTGGCGCGATTCTTCGAGGTGGTCCGTGCGCACGGCGCGTTGCTGGCGGAGGACCGCGTGCCGTTCCTGGTGCCGCACCTTCAGGTCCTCGTGGAGTCCGGGGCGGATCACGCGGATGACTCTCCGGCCGACGAGGAGGCGGTCTCGGTGCTGACCGTCCACAAGGCCAAGGGTCTTGAGTTCCCTGTGGTCTTCCTCGCCGGCCTCACGGAAGGCCGCTTTCCCTCGCGGGACCGGCGTCACCGCCTTTCGATGCCGGAGGCGCTGCGACTGCGTTCGGACATCGAGGAGGTGGCCTGGGCGGAGGAGCGGAGGCTCTGCTACGTGGCCATGACACGGGCTCGGGATGAACTGGTCCTGAGCTCTTCGCACGAGACGGCTTCGGGGCGGCGCCGGCGCGTCTCACCCTTCATCCAGGAGGCCCTGGACCAGCCGGAGCCGGCCATCCTGCCGGCGGCTGCAGGAGGGCTTGCCGAGCTGATTGCCGCGCTGGACGGCAACCGCCAGCCGGCGGCCGCGCAGCCCTCTCCGCCACCCGTCAAGGTCGCTCCGGGAGAGCCGACGAGCCTGTCATTGAGCTACTCACAGGTGGACGACTACCTGTCCTGTCCGCTCAAGTACCGGCTGCGTCACATCGTCCGCATTCCCACGCCACCCCACCACGCGCTCATCCTCGGAAACGCGCTCCACCAGGCGGTTGCCGCATTCCACACGGCCCGTATCCGCGGACGCTCCATGACGGAGGCACAGCTGCTGGACGTGTTTGCCACGCACTGGTCCAGCGAGGGATTCCTGTCACGCGCCCATGAGGACGCGCGGTTCGCGGCCGGGCAGGGGGCCTTGCGGCACTTCCTCATGGACGAGGCGCGGCCGGACGCGTCGATCCCGATCGCCGTGGAGCGGCCTTTCGCGGTCCACTTCGGACGGGACCTGGTGCGCGGCCGCTACGACCGCGTCGACGAGACGCCGGAAGGCAGCGTCATCACGGACTACAAGTCCAGCGACGTTCGCGACCAGAAGGTGGCGACCCAACGGGCGAAGGACTCGCTGCAGCTGCAGATCTACGCACTGGCCCACGAGGCAGAGACCGGTGCCCTCCCGGCGGCCGTGCAGCTGCGCTTCCTCGAGAGCGGCGTCGTTGGACGGATCGTGCCGGACCCGGCGCGTCTGGAGAAGGCCCGCAAGACGCTGGAAACGGCAGCGGACGGCATCCGTGCCGGCAACTTCGCGGCAAGCCCGGACTACATGACGTGCGGCTTCTGCCCGTACCGGGAGATCTGTCCGCAGAGCGCCGCATGACTGGGGCCGTAGACTCGGACCCGGTGTACGCCAGGGACCGAGTCGCCAACCTGATCCTCATCGTCGCGGCCGTTGCGGCGTGGACGGGCGTGGCGTGGCTCTTCACCACACAGTCGCCCGTCGGCGATTCCAGCGTCCAGATGGCGGGTGCCATCCTGCTCGGGGTCGCCGTCGGCGCGACGCTGTGGCCCGTGTTCTGGCTGGTCGGCTTCGCGCAGCGGCGTCGGATCGCCCACCAGGGAGACTGGCTGCGTGCAGGGCGTCGGGCGCTCCTGTGTGCCCTGGTCGTGGCGCTGCTGGTGGTCCTTCGCGCCCTGGACGCGTTCAGCCTTCCGATCGCCGGGTTCGTGATCGTCATGGCCGGCCTGGTGGAGCTGAGCCTGACCCTGCGTCGATAGGGCGTAGCATTCGGGCACGCGCCCTGCTGGACCTTCACAGGAACCGGCGGTGCGTCGCGCGCGAGGTACGCGCCATGTCCCAGTTCCGATCTCCGGAACCGTCCCTGCCCGACTTCGCGAAGCGCAACGGCTGGGATCGGCCGTACCCAACGTTCGATGCGCCCGAGATCCCCAACTACAGCGGCGCGGTCAGCTACTGCAAGCGACCCGTGATCGAATCGGCGGCTGAGCTCGCTGCGCGACGCCCGGACGTGGCGATCATTGGTGCGCCGTTCGATGACGCCGTCAGCTACCGGCCGGGGGCACGTTTCGGACCGCGTGCCATCCGCCAGGCCACCTACACGCAGGGCGGCTACTCCCTGCAACTGGACATCGAGCCGTTCGAGCATCTGGACGTCGTCGACGCGGGCGACGCGAACGTCGTGCCGGCGTGGCTGGAACGCGGGCATGCCGTGATCTACCGCAAGGTCTTGGAGGTGGCCTCGACCGGCGCAGTCCCGATCATCCTCGGCGGCGACCACTCCATCACCTGGCCGAGTGCCACCGCGGTTGCCCAGGTTCGCGCGCCGCGGACCATCGGAATCGTTCACTTCGACGCCCATGCGGACACCGCGGATCGCGACTGGGGCGTTCTCGCCGGCCACGGCACGCCGATGCGCCGCCTGATCGAATCAGGCGCTGTCCTGGGTCGCAACTTCGTCCAGGTCGGCCTGCGCGGGTACTGGCCGCCGCCGGACGTCTTCGCATGGATGAAGCAGCAGGGCATGCGCTGGCACCTGATGCGCGAGATCGAGGAGCGAGGGGCGGAGGCGGTGGTCGACCAGGCCATCGACGAGGCGCTCGACGGCGCTGACGCGATCTACCTGTCTGTGGACATCGACGTGATCGACCCGGGCATGGCGCCCGGGACGGGGACGCCGGAGCCCGGCGGGCTGCTGACGCGCGAGTTGCTGCGGGCCGTGCGACGGATCGTCGGGAAGGTGGAGCTGGCCGGCATGGACGTGGTCGAGGTCTCACCGCCCTACGATCACGCCGAGATCACCGCCATGGCGGCCCACCGCGCGGTCCTGGAAGCGATCAGCGCGCTGGCGGTCAAGAAGCGGGACGGCGGCGTGGTCCGTTTCGAACCGCACGCAGAGCTGGTGGCCGCCGTGGCACTCGGGGGACCGCGCCCGTGATGGCTCCGCGCCCATGACGGCTGACCCACAGGTCAAGGCACGCATCGCCGATGCCGTGGAGGGTGCGGGTGCCGAGATTCTCGCGCTCTCGCATCGCATCCACGCCCATCCGGAACCCGCTTTCGAGGAGCGGCAGGCCGCTACCTGGGTCGCCGAAGCCGTCGCCGCTCACGGGTACGCCGTGGAACATCCGGCCGGCAGCCTGGAGACTGCCGTTCGTGGCCGGTTGACCGGCGGCCGCGGCCCGGACGGACCGCGGATCGGGGTGCTCGCCGAGTACGACGCCCTGCCCGGCCTTGGCCATGGCTGTGGCCACAACACCATGGCGGCCAGCGGCGTCGGCGCGGCGATCGCCCTCGCGGCCGTGGCACATGATTGGGCCGGCGAGGTGGTCTTCCTGGGCACGCCGGCGGAGGAACGCGGCTCCGGCAAGCAATTCATGATCGATGACGGCCTCTTCGACGGGCTTGACGCGGCCCTCCTGTTCCACCCGTGCGACCGCACGCACGTGGAGTCGCACGCCCTCGCCAGCGTGGACGTGGAGGTGACCTTCACGGGCCTCTCGGCACACGCCGCAGCGGATCCCTGGAAGGGTCGCAACGCATTGGATGCGCTGGTGCTGCTTTTCACGTCGATCGGCCTGTGGCGCCAGCAGCTCAAGCCGGAGGCGCGCGTCCACGGCTTCGTCGTCGAAGGTGGTACGGCCGCCAACATCATCCCGTCGCGCGCCGTCGGCCGTTTCATGGTGCGTGCCACGGACATCGTCTATTTCGAGGAACTCAAGGGGCGCTTCGCGGACCTGGTCAAGGCCGCGGCGCTGGCTTCCGACTGCCACGGTGAGGCCGTCTTCTCCGGCGCCAGCCTGTCCATCAAGCACAACCGCGCCATCGCGGCGGCGTTCCGCGCCAACCTTGAGGCGCGTGGGCTCGCCGACGCCGGCCCGGATCCGTCCATCGGCAGCACGGACATGGGCAATGTCAGCCAGCTGGTGCCGGCCATCCACCCGGACATCGCCATCTGTGACGAGGGCACGCCCGGCCATTCCACGCAGTTCCGGGACGCGGCCGTGACGCCACGCGCAGATCAGGCCACCCTGGATGCGGCGACCTTGATCGCCCAGACGGCCTACGACCTGCTCGCTGACCCGCACCTGGTCGCCGCGGCGTGGCGCGAGTTCCGCGGCGAATCCCACCACGAACCCAACGACGAACCCCACGACGAACCCCACGGCAGGGTCGCCCGCGACACCGACGGATCCTCAGCCGCGTGAGCCCACGCCATCCCGAGTCCGGAGCCGCCGCGGAGGCCCTCGCTCGCTACTACGACCTGGACCTCCTGGACGATCCCGGCGACGTCGAGCTGTACCAGGCACTTGCCCAACGCACGGGTGGCCCCATCCTGGAGCTCGGCGTGGGTTCGGGCCGCATCGCGATCCCGCTGGCGGAAGCCGGCAACGCCGTCACCGGCGTGGACGACGACGCGCACATGCTCGCCCGGGCTGCGAGCGCATGGAGCGAGTCGCGCGGCAGGGATCACGGCGGCAGCCTGACGCTCGTCGATGCCGACATGACCGCGATTCGCCTGGAGCAGCGCTTCGGCCTGGCGATCCTGGCCCTCAACACCCTGATGCTGCTCGACGATGGTGAGCGGCAGGTAGCAGCACTGCGGACGCTCGCGGCGCACCTCCGCCCAGACGGCCTGGCCGTCGTCGACGTCTGGCTGCCGAGCCCGGAGGACCTGTCCCTGTACGACGGGCGGCTGCTGCTGGAATGGCTGCGCGTCGACCCGGAAACCGCCGATCGCGTCGCCAAAATGGCCTCCGCGCGCTACGACACGGCGACTGCCACGGTCACGCTGCACCAGTTCTTCGACGCGTGGCCCGCCGACGGTGGCGCCTTGGAACGCACCGCACGGACCGATCGTCTGCACCTGGTCGGGTCGTCTGAGCTCGTGCGGATGGCGGCGGAAGCGGGCCTGGGCGTGGAGATGCTGGCGGGGGACCATCAGATGTCCGCATTCGGACCAGGGGTGGATAGGGCGATCCTGCTCGGCCGGTTGGTATAGTCGGGCCGTGGCCTCCACCTCTTCGCAGATCCGACTCCTCCTCGTGGAGGACGTGGCTCAGGTTGCCCAGTACATCCGCAACCTGCTGAACGCCCAGGACCAGGTCAAGCTGCTCGACGTCATCTCGGACGGGCGCCACGTCATCGACCAGATCCGCGAGGTGCGGCCGGACATCCTCATGGTCGACGCCCTGCTCCAGGGCAAGGTCAACGGGCTCGAGGTGGCCGAGCGGGTGCGCCAGGCGGGCTTCGATCTGCCGATCATCACCCTGACCGTGCCGCAGAAGCCGATCAAGATCGGCCAGGGCATGGGCGTGGTGAAGGTCCTGGCCATGCCGTTCTCCGGCTTCGACTTCATGAACGCCATCCAGGCGGCCAGCGCCGAGTACAAGGCCCTGTCGCCGGAGGGCCTCTCCCGCACCTTCACGATCTTTGCCCCCAAGGGCGGCGTCGGCAAGACCACCATCGCGTTCAACCTGGCCGTCTCCATGGGCCAGATCGAAGGGCTGAAGGTGGTGCTGATCGACGGGAACCTCCAGTTCGGCGACCTGCGCGCGCTGCTGCACGTGCCCGAATCGGCGCCGTCCGTGCTCCAGCTGCCGACGGATCGCATCTCCGAGACGGATCTCCAGGAGGTCATCTGGCGGGATCCGTCCGGGATCGACATCCTGCTCGCGCCGCCGCGCGTGGAGATGGCCGAGATGATCACCACGCGTGATCTGGACAAGACGCTGTCGCTGCTCAAGCGCATCTACAACATCATCATCGTGGACACGCCCACCGCCCTGAACGACGCGGTCCTCCAGTTCCTGGACGCCAGCGACACGATCATCAACGTGGTCACCTACGACTCGACCACCATCGCCAACACGCGCGCGATGGGCCGCACGTACCAGGAGATCGGCTATCCACCCGAGAAGCTCCGCTACGTGGTCAACCGCTCCGACTCCGCCGGCGGAATGACGCCCGCAGAGCTGGCCGAGCAGATCGGCCGGAAGCCCGAGTTCGAAGTCGTCAGCGGCGGACGCCTGGTCGTCGAAGCCAACAACCAGGGCATCCCCTTCGTCCTGGCCGACCCCGCGGCGCGGATCAGCCAGGACATTGGGCGCATGGCCAAGGCGCTGACCGCTCGTGCCGCGACCGCGCTCGCCGCAGCCGGCCGTCGGTGAGTGGCCGGCCTGCGCTGAACGGCATCGGGGACGAGCGGCCCATCGGCTTCTTCGACTCCGGCGTCGGCGGGTTGACGGTGCTGCGCGAGGTGGTCCGCAGGCTTCCGCGCGAATCGACGATCTACGTCGGCGACAACGGGCGCGCGCCCTACGGACCACGCACGGACGACGAAGTGATCCGCTTCAGTGGCGAGTGCCTCGACGAGCTCGCGTCCCGCGACGTCAAGGCGATCGTGGTCGCCTGCAACACCTCGTCGGCCGTGGCGCTGGGGGAGTTGCGCCGCCGCTATGACATCCCGATCCTGGGCGTGGTGCGGCCCGGCGCATCGGCCGCAGCCCTGTCCACGCGCAGCCGTCGCGTCGGCGTGATCGCCACGCAGGCCACCGTCCGGTCGCATGCGTACTTCAACGCCATCAAGGACGAGAATCCCTTTGTGGAGGTCTACGAGCACGCGACCCCGGAGCTGGTGCCGCTGGTCGAGTCCGGCAGGCTGGAAGGCCCCGACGTGGAAGCCCTTGTCCGGCGCCAGCTTTCGCCGCTGGTCGGCGAACGCGACGCGCGCGGCGAGTTCATCTTTCCCCTGCCCGCGTCGGAGCGCATCGACACGCTGCTGCTGGGCTGCACGCACTACCCGTTGCTGGCACCGATCATCCAGGCCATCTGCGGCGCGGACATCGCGGTGATCGACTCCGCCCTGGCCACAGCCAGCGCCCTGGCGAGCCTGCTGGAAGTGGAGGGGCTGGCGGTGGCCGGCGCGTCGGAGGCAAGCCACCAGCAGTACACGACCGGAGACGTGCATGCGTTCCGCCGAACCGCGGAGCGGCTCTTTGGCAGCCTCTTCCCGGCGGTCGAGTCGCTGCAACTGGCGGGCGCCGCATGACCGCGCGCGGGACCGCGGCGCCGAGCCGGAGCTACGCCAGGATCGCCGCGGACCGGCTGATCCGCAGCCGCACGGTGCAGGTGGGGCTGGCGGTCGGAGCGGGCTACCTGTGGCGCCGGATGGCGGATCGTGCCGATCGTTCGGACAACATCGGCCTGGTCGACTGGAACCAGGTCGAGCGGATCGCCGCGCAGCGCTTCCGCCACTCGCCGGGGCACCTCAGCAAAGCCGAGTTGAACGCCGCGGCACCGGCATACGAGCAGGCCATGAGCCGCATCGTGCCGCTCTTGGAGGAACGGCTCGGCGCGCCGCTCCCCGGCGTGGTGGAGCGTCACTCCGTGGTGGATCGCAACGGCTGGGCGCGCGCGAACATGGTCATGTTCCAGGAGCTCGTCGGCCACCTGGAGGAGATGCTCATTCCGCCGGACCGGCCGCGCGGCGCGGGGGCTTCCGTGGCCGCGTTTGCCAACCGTTTCGTGGCCACGCGTCAGATCGGCTTCGTGTTGGGCTACCTCGGCACCCGCGTGCTCGGCCAGTACGACGTTGCGCTGCTGTCGGCGGAGAGCACGCCGGGCCGCCTGTTGTTCGTGGAGGAGAACGTGCGCCAGGCGGCCGCGCAACTGGGCCTCCCGCTGGACGAGTTCCGCGTCTGGATCGCCCTGCACGAGACGACCCACGCGTTCGAGATGGAGGCGCACCCATGGCTGCGCCCGTACCTCAAGGATCGGCTCGAGCGTCAGATCGCCCTGTTCCTGGAGGAGGCCAAGCATCTCCAGTCTCGCGGCCTGCGGCACCTGGCCGAGCGCTGGCGCTCCGCTGCCGCGGAGGGTGGCTTCGCGGGCTTCATGAGCCCGGAGCAGCGCGGCCTGTTCCGCGAGACGCAACTGGTCATGAGCCTGCTGGAGGGCTTCAGCGACTGGGTCATGGACGAGGTGGGTGACAAGGTCTTGACGGACGTGCCGGGCATGCGGCTCCGCTTCGACGCGCGGCGCACCCAGAAGCGGCGCGGGATCGACCGCGTCGTGGCGCGCCTCACCGGCCTGGACCTGAAGATGGACCAGTACAAGCGCGGCGAGCGGTTCGTCTCCGGTGTCGCCAAGGCCGGCGGCGACCGTGCGGTGGGCCACCTCTGGGATGGCCCGCAGGCACTGCCCACCGATGCCGAGATGGACGATCCCGCGGCCTGGGTGCGACGCGTGGTTCCACCGCTGTCCGCCACGGACCGTGCGGCCGCCACGGACCCTGCGACCGCCACTGGCCCGACGACCACTACGGACTCGACGGCGGAGGCTCCCGCACCGGCGTGAGCACGGGACCCGGTACCGGCCCGGGCGGCGTGCCCGCGGCCATCGCGCTGACGCCCATCCTGTCCGGCCGCTACCGCGCGGGCGACCTCGAACGCATTCGGGAGGCGGCGCCAGGCGCTCGCCTGGTCACCGTGTCGCGAGAAGGACTGACGGACGACGACCTGTCCGACGTGGAGGCCATGCTGCGCGGCCCGCTGCCGGCGACGATCTTCGACCGTCTGCTGGCTCGCTGCCCGAACCTCCGCTGGGTCCATTCCGCCACCGCCGGGGTGGAGCGCGTCCTGACGCCGCAGGCCGCCGAGCGTGGGCTGGTCATCACCAACGCCCGGGGTGTCTTTTCCGAACCCATCGCCGAGTACGTGCTGATGATGATCCTGGCCGTCGTGCGCCGGCTGCCACAGCTCCTGGAGCTGCAGCGCGAGCGGACGTGGCAGCCGCTGGAAGCCGCGGAGATGCGCGAGGTGACCGTCGGCATCGTCGGTTTCGGCTCGATCGGTCGCGACGTGGCCCGGCTTGCGGCGAGCTTCGGAGCAACGGTCGTGGCCACGCGGCGTGATGTCGCAGGCTCGGCGGGCGGCGGTGACCCGACACTCCCCGGCGTGCGGATCCTCCCCGCCGATCGGTTGCCGGACCTGCTGGCCATCAGCGATTTCGTGGTGCTGGCCCTGCCGCTCACCCCGAGCACGGAGGATCTCTTCGATGCGGCCATGTTCGCGCGCATGAAGCCGGGCTCGTGGCTGATCAACGTGGCCCGCGGTCGCCTCGTCGATGAACGCGCGCTCGTGCGCGCGCTCCGCGACGGGCCAATGGGTGGCGCGGTGCTGGATGCCTTGCGCGACGAACCGCTGCCGGCCGAGTCCTCCCTCTACGACGTGCCGAATCTCATCCTGACGCCGCATACCTCGTGGTCCAGCGGACGGGTGCTGGATCGGAGCATCGAGCTGTTCTGCGAGAACCTGCGTTCGTTCGCGGCAGGTGAGCCGCTGCAGAACATCGTTGACGCCGCGAAAGGCTACTGAGCGAGATGCAGATCGCGATCGTGGGCCTTGCCCGATCCGGCAAGACCACCGTGTTCAACACCCTGACGCGCGGCCACGCCGAGACCGGTGGTTTCGGCGGGCTCACCGTCAACACGGGCGTGGTCAAGGTGCCGGATGAGCGGCTGACGAAGCTGACCACCCTTTTCAAGCCCAAGAAGGAGGTCCCGGCCGACGTCACCTATGTCGACCTGCCGGCGCCGCCTTCGCTGGCGGATGGAGGCCAGCTCTCGGCCGACATCCCGGCCGATCAGCTCGCCCGGTTGCGCAACGCCGACGCATTGCTCCACGTGGTGCGGGCGTTCCAGGACCCATCCGTGGCGCATCCGTCGGGATCGGTCGATCCGTGGCGGGACGTGGAACAGCTGGAGCTGGAGTTCACGCTCGCGGATCTCGGCGTGGTCGAGAAGCGCGTGCAGAAGCTGCGCACGAGCGGTATGCACGGCACTCCCCAGGAACGCGAGTCGAACGAGCGCGAGCTGGAGGTCCTGGAGCAGGTGCTGCCCGCGCTGACGGCCGGCCGGCCGATCCGCGACCTGGAGCTCTCGGACGATGACGCCAAACGTGTTCGCGGCTTCCGGTTCCTGACCGAGAAGCCGGTGCTGGTGCTGCTGAACGTTGGCGAGGCGGACATCGCGGCCAGCGCCCAGCTGGTTGCGGACGGCACCGCCCACGTGAAGCACCGCCAGACCATGGTCGAGGCACTCTCGGCCAAGATCGAGATGGAGATCGGCGAGCTGGACGACGAGGAGGCGGCCGTCTTCCGGGAGGAGATGGGCCTCACGGAATCGAGCCTGGAGCGGGTGATCCGCTTGAGCTACCAGCTGCTCGGCCTGATCAGTTTCTTCACGGCCGGCCCGGACGAGACCCGTGCCTGGACCATCGCGGACGGCGGCACGTCAGTGGACGCGGCTGGCGCGATCCATTCGGACCTGGCCCGCGGCTTCATCCGCGCCGAGGTGGTCTCGATGGACGACCTGCTGACGCTTGGGTCCATGGCCGAGGCGCGCAAGCACGGCAAGCTGCGGTCCGAGGGCAAGACCTACAAAGTTGCGGACGGAGACGTCATCGAGATTCTGTTCAACGTCTGAGGCGGGCCAGCCGGTCTAGTCGGTGCCCCACATGGCGTCATCCGGCTCAACGTCCAGGACCAGGCTGCGGAAGTCGTTGTCCTCGCCCATCTTCATGCCGGGTGACGAGATGGCCTGGACGGGCACCATGACCGTCTCGTCATCAGTGGCAGAGACGCTGACCGAGGCGCGCAACTGGCTGTCGTCGATGGCCAGGAAGCCGTGGCGCTTCTCCAGCTCGTGGGCGATCGCCTCGCTGAGCGTGTCCTCTTCGTACTTGTCCAGCACCGCCGCGCGCGCCTCCAGCACGAGTTCCAGGAATTCGTTCTCGTCATACTCGGAGTCGTGGGCGAGCAGCACGTCGCTGAAGACCTCGTCGTCTCCCTCGTGGAGCTCGTAGAAATACATCCGGTCGCCGTCTCGAAGTGCCATCCACCCGAGTATAGGCGGGGCGTCCGTGGCGGCTGATCCCGCGGGGCTCGACCGTCCGGTGCCGACGGTTGTGGTCGTCGGAAGCGCGTCGCGGGACCTGACGCCGGACGATCGGCGGGGCTGGCGGCTCGGCGGCGGGGTCACCTACGGCTCGCTCGCCCTCGCGCGCCTGGGCATCCGCACCGCCGCACTGATCGGCCTCGACCACGAGGCGATGGAGGCAGACGAGCTTGAGCTGCTGCGCTCCGCTGGCGTGGACGTGGTGCCGGTTCCGCTCGTGCGCGGGCCGGTGTTCGTCAACGAGGAGCGACCGGAGGGGCGGGTTCAGACCGCCGTGCAGGTGAGCGATCCTGTGTCGGCGGCCGCTCTGCCCATAGCGTGGAGAGCCGCGGCCGGGTGGCTCCTGGCGCCCGTTGCCGACGAAGTGCCCGAGGACTGGGCGCGGATCCCTCCGCTCGGTGCGACCGTTGCGCTCGGCTGGCAGGGGCTGCTGCGGGATCTCCGCGCGGGTGAGCCGGTTCACCGGCGACCGCCTTGGGCCTCGGAGTTGCTCAAGCGCGCATCCGTCGTGGGCGTCAGCCTGCACGACCTGCCGCCCGAGTACCGGATCGACCAAGCGGCAAGCTGGCTCGGTCCCCAGACGGAGCTCCTGTTCAGCGCCGGCAAACGCGGTGGCATCCTCCTCCGGATGCCGGCCGGTCCCGGCGGCGTCATTCGCTACCCGGCAGTTGACGCCAGGGCCACGACCGACGCGACGGGGGCAGGTGACGTGGCACTCGCGGCATTGCTGGCAGCCCGGATTGCTGGAGGTGGCGCACGCGCGGGCAAGGCAGCCGACTGGGTTGCCTCACGCCGCCGGCACCTGCTGTTCGCGGCCGCTGCCGCCAGTCTCACCGTCGAACAGCATGGCCTTCTTGGCGTGCCTGACCTGGCGGCGGTCCGCCAGCGCCTGTCGGCGCGCCACGCGCCGGCGCAGGCGGACTAGCCGCCGCCTGAGATCCCGTTCGGCGAACGCGTCGAAACGGCCGAGTGCCCGTCGCTGCGCGACCAAACGTTCCGCTGCCAAGGCTGCCGCCAGGGCACCCTGGGGATCCCGCGCCCGGTGTTCGTGATGCTTGGCCAGTCCGATCCAGGCCATCACGGCCGTGCGGCCGCCGCAGCGCACGGCCTCCTGCCACGCGATGACGGCCTCCTCTGGCCGCCCCTGTGAAGAGAAGAGCGCGGCCTGGTCCAGCCATGCCTGCCCGCGATCGAAGCCGGCACCCGGGCCCCACCCGGGCCGATCCGGATCCGGCAGTGCCAGCGCCGATTCGAGGCACGCGAGGGCCTCCTCCGGCCGGCCGCGCCGCCGGTACGCCCGCGCCAGCCCCACGAGGTCTCCCGGATGCGACGCCGCGTGACCCGACGGATCCGCGAGTCGGAGGGTGAGGACTGCAAGAAGGCGCGCCATGGAGACCACGTCCTGGTAGTTGTGCTCCAGGACCTCCAGCAGTGGTTCCGCTTCTCCCCGCCGCAACCAGCCGAAGTACCGATCCGGGATCAGTGCGCCGGGCAGGTCGCCGGTGCGTCGCACGCCGGCCACGCCGTACTCGACCGAGGCGAGCCGCGCATCCGGAAGGCGATGCTTGAACAACACGCGGCTGATCGGCAGGAGGTCCAGGTGGCCGGCCAGCTCCGGTGGCGCGCGGCGAGAAAGTCGGAACCGGGTGGTGATCAGCGGCCAGTCGAACGTGCGGCCGTTGTACGTCACCAGCCACGCGTCCGGCGGCATGTACGCCGTCAGTGCATCCAGGAACGCACCTTCGTCCGGATGGTCCGGCAGCCAGAGCTGGGCCACGCGGAGCGTCGGACCGTCCCACCAGGCCATGCCGATGAGGAAGATCACGGTGCCAGCCGCGGTTCCGAGGCCCGTCGTTTCCGTGTCCAGCAGGAACAGCGGCCGATCGGTATCGATGGGGAAGGGGAGGCGTGCCAGCGGGCGCGGGTCGAACGGCGCGTGGATCTCCCGCTCCACGACCACGAACGATCCTCCGTTTCCGGCCACCACCCTGCCGCCGATGGCCTCCGCCAGCCGCTCCGCGCCGTGCAGGGACGCCGGCCGCGGCGCCGGCGGCAGGAGCTCCGTTGCCGGCCGAACGCGCGGCTCCAGCTCCCGCAGGCGCGCAAGGCGACGAAGTCTCAGGTCCTGGTCGGTCATTGCCTGCAGGCTGGCCGCCGCCCGTGCCACCTCGGATGTCACAGTGGCCGGCCGCCAGCGCGGCACGACCCGCCACGGTCTACGCGAGTCACGGCATATTCACGGGGTCCGAGGCCATGGCTATGTCGTGAGCGGCGTAGGCGCCATGTGGCGCCTCCGTCGCGGCCCCGCGGCCGGCGAACTCACCACTCATGCCGTGAGTCGCGTAGCCGCCGGCACGCGACCCGCCACCAGCCGCAGCAACGCGACCGCGCCACGCTTCACCGACGAGGCCTGCGTCGGTGGCCCGACACAGACGGGACAGCCGTCCGCGCACGGGCAGGCGTCGATCAGCTCCACCGCTCGTTCCAGGAGCTCATCCGTGCGCTCGAACAGCCGCGGCGACAGGCCCACGCCGCCCGGCACGGCCTCGTACAGGTAGATCACCGGCCGCTCCGCATGCGGCGAACGGACCTGTGCCACCAGCCCCAGGTCACGTGGGTCGCTCATCAGCAACACGCTGGCCACCGTCTGGAGTGCCCTGCCGGCGCCCACCAGCGCGCGATCGAGATCGTCCCGGCGCCAGCTCGCGACAGCCGCCGGTTCCACGCCCAGCCACCAGGCGGTGGTCTGGAGCTCCGTCTCCGGGAGGTGGATCTGGCCCCAGCCGATGTTCTCGTGCGTCTCGAGCTTGAGCTTCTTGTAGATGGTGGCCAGCGTGGTGACCATCACCTCGCCGTGGACTCGCTCGCCGGCCGCAAGGGGCGCCGAATCGAAGACCTCCAGCGGCTTGAGCGTCACCGCCAACTCCGCCTGGGTGTAGTGCTCGACGTCGATCGGGTGCACGTATGCCTTGCGCTCGCCCCACTCGAGCCGGTCCACGTGGTACTGCCGCGACTCGTGCAGGTAGATGGCGTTCTCGTGGACCAGCGTCGGCGCGGCGAAGAGGTCCACCTCGCCGATCACGCGGGGGCGCGGCCCGCCCGTATCGATGATCACCACGTTCTCCGGCGACGCCACGCGAAGGCTGATCTCCGATGCCGGGAAGTTCTCGCTCGCCCAGTACCAGCGCTGGTCCTCCGCCTGGCGGACGTGCCCCTCTTCGGCGAGGAAGGCCAGCAGATCGTCCGCATTGGCTTCGCCGAAGTGGTCGCCCGGGTCGAAGGGCAATTCGAAGGTGGCCGCCCGGAGATGCGCCAGCAGTACGTGCAGGTTCTCCGGGTCCAGGCGCGCCTCTTCCGGCGAGGTCTCGAAGAGGTAGTCGGGGTGATTGGCCACGTACTGGTCCACGGCAGACGCGCCGCACACCAGGATGGCCGCGCTCACGTCCTGGCGGCGTCCGGCGCGCCCCATCTGCTGCCACGTGGCCGCGATCGTGCCCGGATACCCGGCCAGCACCGCCACGTCCAGCCGGCCGATGTCGATGCCCAGCTCCAGGGCATTGGTGCTCACCACGCCCAGCACCTCGCCGGTGCGCAGTCCCGCTTCGATCGCGCGCCGCTCCGACGGCAGGTAGCCGCTCCGATAGCCACGGACTCGCTCCAGTGGGCCTCGGCCATCCCGCAGGGCCTCCTTCAGGCCGATGAGCAGTAGCTCCACGGCCACCCGCGCCTTGCTGAACACGATCGTCTGGCGACCCGCCCGCAGGAAGGTGAGCGCCGCTCGCTTGGACAGCCCCAGCGGACCCGGGCGGATGCCCATGCGGATGTCCGTCGGCCGTGGGTTGAGCACCACGATGTGCTTGATGCCCGCCGGCGCGCCGTTGCGGTTGACCACGCGGACGGGGGAGCGTCCGGTGAGCGTCTCGGCGAGCTGGCCCGGGTTCCCGATGGTCGCCGTGCAGCAGACGATCCGTGGGCTGGTGCCGTAGTGGGCACAGATGCGGAGCAGGCGGCGCAGCACGTTGGCGACGTGGCTGCCGAAGACGCCGCGATAGGCGTGCGCCTCGTCCACCACCACGTAACGCAGCTGCTCGAACAGCTGGTACCACTTGGTGTGATGCGGAAGGATGGCCGAGTGGAGCATGTCCGGGTTGGTGACCACCACCTGGCCGGCGGCTCGGATGGTGCTGCGGATCGGCGCCGGGGTGTCCCCGTCGTAGACGCCGGCGGAGAGCTCCATGTCCGCGAGCGCCGCAAGTTCCCGGATCTCGGCGGTCTGGTCCTGGCCGAGCGCCTTGGTGGGGAAGAGGTACAGCGCCCGGGACTGCGGATCGTCCGCAATCGCCTGGAGGACCGGCAGGTTGTAGCAGAGCGACTTGCCCGACGCGGTGGGCGTGACCACGACCACGTCCTCCCCGTTGCGCACGGCCGCGATGGCCTCCGCCTGGTGGGAGTAGAGAGAGGTGATGCCGCGACGGCTCAAGGCAAGGCGCAGCCGTGGATCCAGCCACGCCGGCATCGGCTCCAGGATCGCGGGGCGGGCCGGAATCTCCCTGCGCACCGCGATCGCATCCGCGACCATCGGGTCGGCCAGGAATCGATCCAGCGTCTGGGCGGTACCGAGCGGCTCGTACAGGCGCACTGCGTGGGGACCTCCGTTGCCGCGGGCGGCGCTCGCGGGAGACAAACCGCTCATCTGTTCGGTTTGTGTCCGGCAGTCTAGACCCTCACGCAAGCCCCTGAGCTTGCATTTCTCGCACGAATCCGGCGTACTCCGACGATGCCGGCACGTTGACAGCGTAGCTGTCGACAGCTACGCTCTCCGGATGCCACGGCTGCCCGGAAGATCGTCGCCGCCACAGCCCATCACGCCGGCTTCGGCATCGGTACGGCCGCTCCCGTCCGGCGGCCGGCGCAGCCTTCGCAGCTCGTTTCCCAGCGCCAGCGGCAGCGAGCGTCGCACGCTCGGTGGCATCATCGGGATCCTGGTCACCATCTGGCTCGTGGCCGTGTTCGGCCGGGCGCTCGCCGATTCGAATGCGCTGAACGCACGCCAGGCACGTGAGGAAGCCACCAACGCCGCGCTGCGCGCCCAGGTCGCGGCCGGCCGGGCGGAGATCGCCTACATCCAGACGGACGCGTTCCTCCAGTTCGAGGCGCGCGGCTTCGGCATGGGCCTGCCACGGGAGCGCGCGTTCGCGCTGGAGCCCGGCGCCCCGGATCCTCAACCGATTACGCCGCTCGGCAGTTCGGACGAGCCGTCGAGCCCGACGACACCACTGGATGACTGGTTGAAGCTGCTGTTCGGGGGCTAGGCGGGGGCCGAAGGAACCGGGAGAGCGACGATGCCGCTGCGAGTGCTAGGGCTGCGGGCCCGGAGCGGGCTCGGGACGATCGCGCCGGACGCGCAGGTCGAAATAGAGCGCCGTCAGCATCACCGGCAGGACCGGCGCGGTCAGGAGCGCCACGGCCACCGAGAGCCCGACCTGGACGCCGAACTGGAGCGACGAGCCGTCGCTCACGAACAAGACGGCGATCACGGCCAGGATCTCCGAGATCAGCGCGGCGACGATCGTGACCACGAACACCACCAGGAGTTGCAGTCCGAACGCGCGCCACGTGTTGTCGCCCGTCAGGTGCCAGGCCCGGCGCAACGCCTGGATCGGCCCGACCGGTTCGAGCGCCACGACAGCCGTCGCGACCGACCAGCGCACGCCGATCGCCACCACCGCCACCAGGCCGGCGACGCCCGCAATGAGCGCCAGCAGCACGCCGATGCCGCCCCCGGTCTGCGCGTCTCCCGGGAAGATGCTGGTCGAAGCGATCGCCACCAGGACGACAGCCACGATCAACCCGATCATCACCAGCGTGGTCAGCAGCCAGGTCGCGAGCGCGACCGGCGCGCGGCGCAGGGCGTGCGACAGCGCCGCACGGAGCGACGTCGAGCCGCCGTGGTACGCGCGTTCCACGTAGACCGATGCGACGACGGAGAACACGGTGAGGGACGCGGCCGCGATGAGGGAGCCCGCGAGGCTCGCCAGCGCCGCCCAGGTGAGACGCTCGATATCCGCGTCCGTGGCGCTGAAGACGGGCGCGTTCGTCACCGGATCCGTGCTCAGCAGGGGGCTGAATACTTCGGTGAAATGCGCCGACGCCGTCTCGGAGATGACCAGCCCGATTCCTCCGAACACGATCGCCGCGGCAACCAGCGGCTTCCAGCGGCGACGCAGGACGCGCGCGCCTGCCTCGATGATCTGTCCCACGGAGGCGGGCCCGGGCCGGCTGTTGGGAAGCGCGGGCTGTGGGTCGGGCGGTGGGCCCCACCGCGACCACGCTCCGGGGTCTTTCACAGGCGCGTGATGACCATGCGCACACCGATCTCCGAGGCCATGGCCGGCAGTCTAGCGGTCGCCTCCGCCAGACCTGGGTTGCATTGATCGTGCCCGCCGGCGCCTAAACGGCGCACCCCATCGCTCGTGGGCTCGCGGAGCACGCCCTGGGTGGCGGCCACCCAACGGGTCATGCCCCGCCCATCCGGAAGCGCTATTGCGGCTTGTTGCCGCGCGCGCTTCCCTGATCACGAAAGGGGCAAACCGTGGAACTCATCGTTTTTGCGATCGCAGCCGTCGGACTCATGGCCTTGATCGCGCTCATGTCACCCGGCGTGGAGCGGGAGCGCCGGCCCATTCGCACGATGGTCGGGCAGGACGCGCGGGCACGCCGGTTGCAGCGCGCCAGCTACGCCGCGCAGGTCGCCCAGCGCGACGTCCCGCGCCCGCTGCGCGTCTCCGGTGACGTGGTTGCGCCGCTGCCCGAGCCGGTTCGGCCCCCCGTCAAACCACCGACCGTGAACCAGCGCGAGCGCCACGCGGACGGCCTCGTCGCGTCACTCCTGGGTCCGAGGGCGCGCGCGTCCTGAGCCCGTTCTGACCGAGCGTCTGGCGCAGGCGGTGACGGTTGCCGGACGACTCGCAGAGCACTTCCCGTATGAGAGGGTCCCGCCGGCAGTCGTGCCGACACGCCCGTTTGGAGGGTCCACCCGGCCCTGTTGCCCGTGTCCCCAGTTGGCGATGATCGCGAAGACAAGGACAACAAGGGGACGAAACTGTGACCTACGTCATCGCTGAGCCATGCGTCGACACCATGGAGCTTTCCTGCGTGGCTGTCTGCCCCGTGGATTGCATCCATTACGACCAGGGCGTCGATCGCATGCTCTACATCGATCCGAACGAGTGCATCGACTGCGGCGCCTGTGAGCCCGAGTGCTCCGTCCAGGCCATCTTCCCGGAGGAATCGCTGCCGGCCAAGTGGTCCGCGTATACCGAGATCAACAAGGTCTGGTTCACTTCACCCGCTGACGCTCGCGCCAAGGTCGACGCGGTCGCGCCTGCCTGAACCGCGTGACTCCGGTGCCTCCGGGCCTGGAGACACGGAGGCTGCGGCTGCGGCCACTGACGGCAGCCGACGGCCCCTGGTACCTCGCGCATTTCTCGCGCCCGGAGATCGTCCACGGTTCCGGATTTCCGGCACCGGCCGATCTGGCCGCAGCCGACGCGGAGTTGCGCCGGTACGTCCTGGACCTGATCGCCGACGGCACCGGCATGCGCTGGGGCATCAGCCTGCGGGATGAGGAAGCCCTGATCGGTTCGATTGGCTACTACGGGCTTGTCGAGCAGCCGGTCCGCCGGGTCGAGGTCGGCTACGACCTTGCGCCAGAGCAGTGGGGCCACGGCTACATGGCGGAAGCGCTCGGCAGCGTGATCGCCTACTGCCTGGGCCCGCTCCGGATCGGACGCATCGAGGCGGTGGCGCTGTCCCGCAATGAACGTTCTGCTCGGGTTCTCACCCGGGCCGGCTTCCGCTGCGAGCGGTTGCTTCCGCGGCACGGCACGGATGAGCACGGCGAGCTCATGGACGAGATGCTCTTTGCGCTGACCGCCTGAGGGCCCGGACCCTGCGCTAGAATCGTCCGTCGCGGCGGAGTAGCTCAGTGGTAGAGCAGGGGACTCATAAGCCCTTGGTCGGTGGTTCAAATCCGCCCTCCGCTACCAACCTTTCGGTGCATGAACTGTCTCGCTACGCCGGACGTTCGACGGCCGCGAGCGCGGCCGCCGATCCTCGCCTCGCCCTGAGCGAGAGGAACGCCGGCCCGGCCTCGTCCGTCTCCCGTGGGTCCAACCACCGGCAGGTGCGCCCATCCAACGGGACTTCTGGCTCGTATCGATGATGTGAGCCAAAGCCGTCTTATACTGGAGTCCCTGTTCGGCGCGGCTCAACGGGATCTTTCGGAGGCCTCTTTCCCTTGAACAGTCGTTTCCTGCGCAACGGCATTGTCACGCTGGTCCTCGTGGTCGGCACGGCGCTCCTGCTGTACATGGTCCTTTTCAGTGCCCCCAGCGGCAAGACCATCGATTACAGCGGCGGACCGGGCAGTTTCCTCGGGCTCGTCGGCCAGGGCCAGGTCGCCCGGGTTGAGCAGTCGGCGGACAAGATCACGGTGACCTTGAAGACCACCGACCAGGCGACCAACAAGCCTGCGATCGTGACCACTCACGTCACCAGCCTGTACTCGGTCAACGTGGGCGCGGACGTGCAGACGGCCTGCGCGGCGAGTGCGGCCTGCACCGCCGCTCCGCCCGCCATCGTCGGCCTTCCCGCGGACGATTCCGGCGCCTGGATCGGGCTGCTGCTCTCAGCGTTGCTGCCGGTGCTCCTGATCGGCGTCTTCCTGTACTTCATGTTCCGCCAGGCCCAGGGCACCAACAACCAGGCCCTCAGCTTCGGCAAGAGCCGCGCCCGCATGTTCCTCGGCAACAAGACCGTCGTCACGTTCCAGGACGTGGCCGGCGTCGACGAGGCCAAGCAGGAGCTCCAGGAAGTGGTGGAGTTCCTCAAGTATCCGGAGAAGTTCAACTCGCTCGGCGCGCGCATCCCGCGCGGCGTGCTGCTGGTGGGCCCGCCAGGTACCGGCAAGACCCTGCTGGCGCGGGCCGTGGCCGGTGAGGCCGGCGTGCCGTTCTTCAGCATCTCGGGCTCGGAGTTCGTGGAGATGTTCGTCGGCGTCGGCGCCAGCCGCGTGCGTGACCTCTTCGACCAGGCCAAGCGCAACTCGCCGTGCATCGTCTTCGTGGACGAGATCGACGCGGTCGGCCGCCAGCGCGGCGCCGGCCTCGGCGGCTCCCATGACGAGCGCGAACAGACCCTCAACCAGATCCTGGTGGAGATGGACGGGTTCGACACCAACACCAACGTGATCGTGGTCGCGGCCACCAACCGGCCGGACGTGCTGGACCCGGCGCTGCTGCGCCCCGGCCGTTTCGACCGCCAGGTCATCCTGGATCGCCCGGACATGAGGGGCCGCCTGGAAATCCTGCGCGTCCACTCCAAGGGCAAGCCCCTCGACAAGTCGATCGACCTGCAGGGCGTGGCCCGGCAGTCGCCCGGCTTCTCCGGCGCGGACCTGGCCAACCTGGTCAACGAGGCGGCCATCCTGGCCGCGCGCCGCAACAAGAAGCTCATCGGCACGGCCGAATTCCACGAGGCACTGGAGCGCGTGGTGGCCGGTCCGGAGCGCAAGAGCCGCATCATCTCGGACGCCGAGAAGGCGATCATCGCCTACCACGAGGGCGGTCATGCGCTGGTCCAGCGCATCTTGCCCAAGTGTGACCCGGTCGCCAAGGTGAGCGTCATCAGCCGCGGCATGGCCCTGGGCTACACCATGGGCATGCCGACGGAGGACCGCTACCTCCAGAGCAAGTCCGAGTTCGAGGACAAGATCGCCGGCATGCTGGCCGGCAACGCCGCCGAGCGGTTGATCTTCGGAGACACCACCACCGGCTCCTCGAATGACATCGAGAAGGCCACCAACGTGGCTCGCCGGATGGTCACCGAGTTCGGCATGAGCGAGAAGATGGGCACGCTCGCCTATGGCAAGCGCGACGAGGGCATGATCTTCCTGGGCCGCGATCTCGGCGAGCAGCGCAACTACTCGGATGACGTGGCCCGCCAGATTGACGCAGAAGTGAGCGCGATCATAGCCAAGGCCTACGGCCGGGCGATGGACGTGTTGACCACCTACCAGGACCGCCTCATCCAGCTGGCCGAGCGCCTGGTGGCCGAGGAGACCGTGGAGCAGGAAGCTTTCGAGGCGATGTTCGCGGACCTGCCGGACCCGCGCAAGGACGCCGGCAATACGCCGACTATCTCGCCGCTGCCGCAGCCGGAGCGCCGGCCGGTGGACACGCCGACCGCCGCGCCCAAGCAGGCACCGTCACCACAGCCGGCCTGACGCCGGCATCCGGCCTTGGCCGGAGCGCATCAACCAGAGATACGGAACCGGTCGCCACTGCGGCCGGTTCTTCGTTTTCCGGCGCGGACGTGCCGCGCGGCGTGCCGGGCGGCTTCGGCGGTACCCTGAATGCCGACCAACAGGACGGTGAATGGGAGGCACAGGTTTGGCCAAGACAACGGCGGACGACGGCACGCTGGCGGCGGTTGACGCCTGGATCGACCAGACGCAGCAGGAGCGCCTGGACGACTACCGGGCCTTCCTGGAGATCCCCAGCATCTCGACGCTGCGCGAGCGCCAGCAGGACATGCTGCGGGCGGCCGAGTTCATGGCCGAGCACGCGCGCGCCAGCGGCCTCGAGAACGTCGAGATCTCGCCGACCCCGGGCCACCCGATCTTCTACGCCGACTGGCTCCACGCAGAGGGTGCGCCGACCGTCCTGGTCTACTGCCATTACGACGTGCAGCCGGTGGACCCGCTGGACCTGTGGGTGCGGCCGCCGTTCGAGCCGCGCATCGAGGACGGGCGCATCTACGCCCGGGGCGCCGCCGACGACAAGGGCCAGGCGCATCTCCACCTCTGGGCCGCGCGAGCGTGGCTGAAGACGGCGGGCCGCCTGCCCGTGAACGTCCGCTACGTCTTCGAGGGCGAGGAGGAGTCCGGCTCGACCAACTTCGACGCCTGGCTGGAGGCCAACCGGCATCGCCTCGGCGCCGATCTCGCGGTCGTCAGCGACACGGGCTTCTTCGAGGGCAACCTGCCCGCGATCTGCATCGGGCTGCGCGGCCTGATGTACGCCCAGATCGACGTGACCGGTCCGCCGGTCGACCTGCATTCGGGCGGCTTCGGCGGCAATGTCCAGAACCCGGCGCAGGCGCTGGCCACGATCCTGGCAGGCCTCAAGACCCCGACCGGCAGCGTGGACGTGCCCGGTTTCTACGACGAGGTGCGTCCGCTCACGGAGCGTGATCGGGCCGAGTTCGCGCGCCTGCCGCTGGAGGACGAGGCATTCCGCCAGTCCGCCGGCGTGCCGGAGCTGTTCGGCGAGCCGGAGTACACCGTGCTGGAACGCACCGGTGCCCGGCCGACCTTGGACATCAACGGGCTGTGGGGCGGGTTCGAGGGCGAGGGCAGCAAGACCATCATCCCCGCGCACGCACACGCCAAGATCAGCACGCGGCTGGTGGCTGACATGGACCCGCAGCGGACGTTCGAACGGGTCCGTGACCGGGTCCTGGAGCTGGCGCCACGTGGCGTCAACGTGGACGTGCAGCTGATCAACCTGGGCATGTGGAGCGTGTTGAGCGTCGACCATCCAGCGGTCCAGGCGGCCGCCTCCGTCCTGGAGGAGGTCTTTGGACAGGCGCCCCTGTTCACGCGCGGTGGAGGCTCGATCCCCGCCGCCGCGTCGTTCGCCTCGATGTTGAAGCTGCCCGTGGTCCTGCTGGGCTTCGCCAATCCGGACGACCATGCCCACGCCCCCAACGAATCGATGGTGCTCGCCAACTACCACGGCGGCACGCATGCCATCGCGCATTACTGGCACGCCCTGGGCAAGACGCCGGCCTGATTCGGACCTGGCCTGCCAAGTCCGGTTGGTACCGATGCTGTAGGGAGGTAGGAGGTTCGGAAGGCTGCCGAACGCGCCCCGCCACTGGTAGCTTCGCCTCAGTCGCAGGGCACCGCAGCGTCGAGGTAGCGTGAAGATCAGCCGACTCAACCGTCACCCCGACACGCGGGACGAGGACGCCGGGGTTCGCACGGCCGCGCCGGCCCATGTCGACCACGCGCCACGCCCGTGGCAACCGGCCATTCTTCCGCGCCTGGAAGCCACGCCGATGGAGCGAGACGATCCGTTCGTCTCGTCGGGCGCGCTCTCCTTTGCCTTCGAGGACGATGGAGACGGTTTCGAGTCGGGATCGCGTGCCCAGCTGGCGGTTGATCCGGAGCCGCACGCACCGTCGCCCGTCCCCGGCAACGGCGTTTCCGCGTACGAGCCGCCACCGCCGTCCGACTTCGCCACGACTGAGCAGTGGGCCGCCCGCCCGGAGGTCAACCCGGACGATGCCGCGGCGGAGGCTGAGCTACCCGACGGTGACTGGCCATCGACCACGTCGATCGCGCGCCTGGACGCGGCACCCGCTGCCGCGGGCCTGCGCGCCTTCCCGCAGGTGCCCCGCGAGTCAACGCCGCAGCTGAAGCCAGCGGAACTCGCCCAGCATCCGGCTCGCGTCGCTCCGCCCTTCCCCATGCCGCCTGCTCCCAAGGCGGTGCCTGCCGCGCCCGCGCCCGACGACCGGACCTGGACCGTGGACACGGGGGTTGCCCTGGTCCAGCCGCGCTCCGCGACAGAGGTCCTCGGCACGCTGGCGGACAAGGTCAGCGCCGGCACGGTGGACCAGTACCAGCCGGTGCCGCTCGGCTTCACGCCCCTGGACAAGACCATCGGCGGTGGGTTGCGTGCTGGAGAGCTGCTGCTCATCGGCGGCGCGCAGGGCACCGGCAAGACCACCATGGCCGTGCAGATGGCCCGCAACATCGTCCTCGGTGGACAGGCCAGCGTGCTGTACATCTGCTTCGAGCACGACGAGGAGTACCTCCTCAACCGCATCATCGCCATGGAATCCGTGCTCGCCCAGCTGCCCGCCAAGACCGGCGGCGTGAAGCTGCAGGACGTCCGCCGCGAGATCCTGGGGACGTGGCTCGCGCAGGGCGGCGAATCGGCCGACCTGTCCGCCAACCCGCGCCTCAAGCCGGCGCTCGAGCGCATCGCGCGCTACGGCCCGAATCTCTACCTGCTGCGCGGCTCGCAGACCACCAGCACCGTCGAGAACATGCGCTCGCTGATCACGCGCTACAAGCAGCTCTCCGGCGACCGCCGGCTGGTGGTCTTCGTGGACTACATGCAGAAGGTGCCGGTCATCCCGGAGCCGAACACGGAGACGGAGAAGGTCACCTACATCGTCAACGGCCTCAAGGACATCGCGCTGTCCCTGGACGTGCCGATGATCTCGATCGTCGCTGCCGACAAGGAGGGCCTCAAGGCGGCCCGCCTGCGCAACTACCACCTGCGCGGCTCATCCGCCATCAACTACGAGGCGGACGTCATCCTGATCCTCAACGAGAAGTACAACATCGTCGCCAAGGTCAACATCGAGTTCAACCCCTACCAGGCACAGCGCTTCCGGGAGTGGGTCATCGTCTCGGTGGAGAAGAACCGCGGCGGCCAGCACTCGATCGACCTGGAGTTCCAGAAGCACTTCGAGTACTCCTGCTTCGACGCCAACGGGCGGACCGTGCAGGAGAAGCTGATCGAGGAACGCCTCTACAACGACTGAGTGCCTGCGGGTCACGTGCCTGCGGGTCCTGTCGTCGGTTGCCGGTCCCGCCTCCTCGGCCTGCCGCTCACGCGGCTTGACGGCCTTCGGAGCCGGGACGCGATCAACCGCCGCCACCCGTTGGCCACCCGGCTGCGTTGCTTCGTTATCCCCACGCCACTCCGCATCGAGCTAGGGATAGCGAGCAGGCTCAGCCCGCGGACTTGCCCGCTTCGACGAGGGTGGGGGCGTCGTTGGTGACGGTTGCCAGGTACTTGCGGTGTGCCGGTTTCAACCCGGCTGCCAGGGCTGGTGCAACGGTTCGGTCGATGAATCCGTCCGGCTGACTGCCGTCTGTTGGCAGGTGGTGGTCAAGCCAGTCGACGAGTGCCTGATCGATCGTGACCTCGAAGCCCTGCTGTTCGAAGCGGTCGGCCAAGGGCGCCAGCAGCTGGCTGCGGATCCAGGTCGCCCGATCGCCCGGTGCAACGCCCGCGAGCGAGCCCGTGATCACGTCACAGGCATCGGCCAGCGTGGTGCCCAGCGCGGCTCGGAGCAGGGCCGTGGTGTCCACCTGGCCCGCGGCCGCTCCCGGATCCAGCGCCGGGGCCGTCAGGACGGTGACCGTTGACCCGAGCGGAATGGTCCGGCCCATGGCATCGGTGAAGGCGCCCGCCTGGAGGGCCGCCGCGACCGTCTCCCTGATCGAGCCCGCACAGCGGTCGATGCCGCGCAGCAGCAGCACCTGCCATGGCGACCGGCGCAGCTCCTGCATGGGCAGCGCCCTGTCCGATCCGACGAGGCCGGGAGCCGAGCCGAGCAACGAGGAGATGGACTCCTCGCCGGTCATGCCGGAGAGCTCCACGTCCACGATGGCCGTGCCGCGACCGAAGAGCGTCCGCGCCACGGCCTCGGCGAGCGCATCGGCGTTGCCGGCCGCACCGCCATACAACAGGACCACGGCATCGGGTCGCTGCCGGCCGGCGTCCAGGCCGCGCATGGTGACCTGGAGGCGGGCGATGAGGGCCGAGGCGCTCGCGGCGTCCAGCAGTCCACGTCGAGCAATCTCCGCGGCGAGCGCGGCCAGCGAATCGGTGGGGTCCAGCGGCATGCCCACCATGGCCGCCACGGCTTCCCTGGCCGTGGCCTCGTCGACCACGCTGCGTCCGTTGGCGACCGCGTAGGCCACTGACTGCTCCAGCACGTCCACGCCCTTGTCCGGGAACGACCGATTGGGCAGGAACCGGTCGGCCAGACCAATGAGCAGGTCCACCGCGCTCTCCTGGACATCCACGTTCCGCAGCGTGCCCAGGCTCTTGGCCACGGACAGCATCACGGCCCTCACGCCGGCCGGGTCCATGGGCTCGACCGCGATCGGCGTGAAGCGGCGCGCCAGGGCGGTCTCCGGCTCGATGCTGGCCTGGTACTCCTCGCCGGTCGTGGCACCGATACAGGCGATCTCGCCACGTGCCAGGGCCGGCTTGAGGGCCTCCCCGATCTGGCGCACGTCGGGCGAGGCAATGACGTGGATCTCGTCCAGGAAGAGGATCACGGACGGGTGCCGCGCCTCCAGCAGGAAGTCCTCGATGACCGAGGGCTCCGTGGCCACGGCGCTGGCAAGGGCCGTCAGCGAGACATCGAAGAGGCGCACGCCCTGGAGGGGCGCCGGCACGTTGCCGGACGCGATCCGGATGGCCAGTCCCTCCACGATGGCCGTCTTGCCGGCGCCGGCAGGTCCAAGGAGGATCGGGTTGCGCTTGGAGTGGCGGATCAGGATCTCGATGATCGCCTGGATCTCCTTGTCGCGGCCCACGATCGGCCCCAGCTGCCCCGCCTTGGCCAGCCGGATCAGGTCCCGGCCGAAGCGCTCCAGGGTCGGCGCCGACGACGCGCGGTCCGACCACAGCTCCGTGGTGCGCTGGGCATCGGCCTTGTCGACGGTGGACCGCCCTTCGACGACCGCCTGCGCCACGGCCTGCTGGAGCAGGTCGATGGCCTTGTCCGGGAAACGCCGGTTGGTGATCGAGGTGTCCGCGAAGTCCAGCAGCACGTCCAGGGCGTCGTCGGAGACGGTCACCCCGCGGACGCGCTGGAGCGTGTCGCGGACGTTCTGCAGGATCGGCCGCGTCTGGTCGCGGGTGAGCTCGGTGATGGAGATCGTGGTGAAGCGCCGGGCGAGCGCGGTGTCCTTCTCGATGGACGCGCGGTAGGCCTCCGGCGTGGTTGCCCCGATGACCGCGATGTCGCCGCGCGCCAGGGCGGGTTTGAGCAGCTCGGCGGCGCCAACGCCGCCCTCGCTCTGGCCGACGCCCGCCAGGAGGTGGATCTCGTCGAAGAACAGCACGATGCCGGGCTGGGAGGCCTCCGCCAGCAGCTGCTGAAGGCGCTGCTCGAGTTGGCCTCGGTACTGCGTGCCGGCAACCAGGCCGCCGAGCGGGATCTCGATGATGCGCGTTCCTTTGAGCAGGTCCGGTACCTTGCCCGCCGCGATGCGCTGGGCGAGGCCCTCCACGATCGAGGTCTTGCCGGCGCCCGCGGGTCCCAGCAGGACCGGGTTGCGCTTCTCGGTGCGGCACAGGACCTCGATCAGCCACTCCATCTCGGCGTCACGGCCGATGCAGGGCGTGAGCATCCCGTCTGCGGCCAGCTTGGTCAGATCCCGACCGAGCTGATCGAGGAGCGGCGTGGTGCTCGCGGGCTGAGTCGCCGCGGGCTGAGTCGCCGCGGGCACCGTGGCTGGCGCCGCAGGTTCGGGCGCGGCCGAGGGCATTGCGGCTGGGCCTGTGGACGCCGCAGCCGTCGCCGGATCGGCACCTGGCACGGCTCCGAGCGCGGCCATGAGCTCATCCGGGGAAGCCCCCGCCTGGGCCGTCACTGCCGGCAGCACGCCGGGCGCCGCCGGCCCCGGCGTTGCGCCCGGAAGCGCATTGACGCGCCGGGTGACCTGGGCCAGTTCGTCGATGTTGCGCTGCAGCCAGTCGACGGCCAGGCTCAGACCAGGCGGATCTGTGTCCGCCATCAGTGGGTGCGCTCGCGCGCTCGCTCGACCTCGGGCTGCTCCACGGCGACGGGTGGAGCGGCGACCGCCGTGGCTGGCACGGACACTGCGGCAGGCACGGACACCTCCGCGGGCACCGAGACCTCTGCGTCGGCCGGCGGCAGCGCGACGGCCGGCGCCGCAGCCACGTCCAGCGAGCTGGTGCCGAACTTCTCGGCCAGGAAGCGGCCGTTGGCAAGGAGCCGGTCGGAGTCGTGGCGCGCGATGTCGTCCGCGACCTCCTGCAGCTTGTCGGACATGAGCCGCAACTGGTCCCGCAATTCATCGTGCGGCGTGAGGCCGCCCGCCGCGATGCTGCTCTCCGCGAAGCTCCGGGGCAGCGCCAGATAGGCGGAGAGGGCAGCGGGCAGGTAATCCAGTGCGGTCTGGCGGATGAGGAAGACGTTGGGATCCGCGGTGCCGAGGTCCGTCGGCGCCGCAGCCAGGGTGGCCTCGATGGATGTGCAGATGTTGGCGACCCGGACGTAGATGTCGTCCGCAACGCTCCCTCGGATGTTCACCAGCAGGCGATCCAGCCCGGCGCGGACCGCGGCGGCATCGGCACTGCTGTCCATGCTCAGATCCAGCGGTTTCTCTGCGGGGACCAGCAAAACGCCGATCGCGTAGAGCCCCACGACCACGGGGGCCCACAACGGGCCGCTGACGAGGCCGGTGAAGAAGAGCGCCAGACCGCCGAGCGCGAGCAGGCTGCCCGCGATGTTGCGTCGCGAATAGAGAAAGGTCTCGAGGCGGTTGCGCAAGCTCACTGGTAGCCGCGGATCTGCTTGAAGATGGTCTGCAGCGATGTTGACTGGGCGTCGAAGAGCTTGCCTCCGGTCGCCGTCGCGATGGCCTGCAAGGCCTCGGGGCTGCTGTCGCCGAAATGGATCGGGTAGGTGTGCACGTTGCGGACGGCCTCCGGCAGGGCCGCCAGCTGGCTCTGCCAGGTGGCTTCGTCGAGGCCGCTGTTGTTCTCGCCGTCGGTCATGAGCACCACCGAGTAGAGCCGGTTGGGGTCGGCGGCCTGCGCCTGGCCAACCAGGTCGTAGGCCTTGGCGAGCGCGGAGTAGATGGCCGTGCTACCGCCTGCCTGCAGGTTGTCGATGTAACTCCGGATGGCCTGCATGTCGGCCGAGTTCGGATCCGTGTCGTCGATTGTGAACTCCTGCGGCGGATCCACGTCCGTCGAGAAGGTCAGGAACGTCACGTTCTCACGCGCACGGAACCGCGCGAACGTGCCGGTGAGGGACGTGTCCGTGCCGGTCAGGGCACTCAGCGCCGTCTTGAGCGAATCGAGGCGGTCGCCGTCCATGGAGCCCGAGACATCCAGCACGAAGATCGCCGACGCGGGCTGGCGGATCTGATCCAGGTAGACCGTCAGCAGGGCATTGATCGTGTCCAGCTTGGACGGGAAGGGCAACTCGATCAGGTTGGTCGGGAAGCGCGGGTCCACTGCCACGCCGGGCACGGCGGGCCTGCGAAGGGTGTCTGACTCGATTCGCTTCTGGACATCCGGCGTGCGGAGGTAGGCCACGACCTTGTCGTACGCGGCCTGCTTGTCCGCGTTCAGGAGCATGAGCGGGTAGTCCGCGGTGACGATGCCTTCCTTGGGGTAGATCAGGTCGAGCGGCTCGTGCAGGGTGCCGGCATTGTTGAGCCCCATCAGCACGGACTCGTAGTTGATCATCCCGTCGACCGAATCCTGCTGGCGCACGTAGGTGTCCGCCAGGAAGCCGGAGCTGCCGGCCGTCACGGTCTGTCCGCGGAAGAACTGCGTCAGAGCCGCCGTGTCGATGGTGCCGGTGTCTATGGCGTCCGAGCTGCCGGAGAGCGCGGAGGCGACTCCGATCAGCGCGGTGAAGCCGCTGTTGGAGGCAGCCGGGTTGGTCATCGCGAACGTGAACGATCCGTCGGCCGACTTCGCCTGGATGTCCTTCCAGGTCACGTTCGGGTTGTTCTCCCAGCCGAAACTCCGAGCCACCGACTGCTTTACGCCGATGACCACCGGGCTGAGCATGATCGACTGCGAGGCCTTGATATGGCTGGCCGTGTTGGGCAGCAGCTGCAGGTACTTGCCCTGGCTGAACCAGGCGGCATCGGAGGGATCGCCGTTGGCGATCTGCTCGGCGCCGTCGAGCGTGCCGATGTAGCTGAGCACGAGCTTGACGCCGGTGGCCTGCTGGATGTCCGGCAACATCGGCGCGAGGTCCTGGAGCTCCGAACCCGCCAGTACCGTGAGCGTGTTGGAACTATCCGGCTCGCTGCTGCAGCCGGCCGCGAGGACGCCCAGAAGCAGCGCCAGCAGGAATGCCGTCAGGCGGCGGGGCATGGATCGGACCTCGGACCCAGGGTCAGCCGGTGAAGCTGCCCGAGTCGCCGAGCGCAGGCTGGCCGGGCGTGGCGGGTTCCTGGGCGCGTGCCCGGTCCACGTAGCTCTGCGACTTGTCGATCTCGGTCGAGAGCGCGGTGATCGTCTGCTCCAGGTTGTCCAGCGCCTTGACCTTGAAGCCGTCGATCTCGTCCATGGTGGCGTAGATGTCCTGGAACGCCTGCTGGAGCTTGGCCACGTCCACGGTCGCCGACGACGCCTGCTTGCTGATGTCGGCCGACTGCTGGCGCAGCATCTTGCCGGTCGACTCGATCAGCGAGCCGGTGGTGGTGTTGAGCGCCGTGATCTGGTCAAGCACCAGCTTCTGGTCGCCCAGGGCCTGGGCCACGATGATCGCCGTGCGCAGTGCGGAGACCGTGGTGGTGGTGGCGCGGTCGACGCCCTTGATCAACTCGACGTTGTTGCGCCGGATCAGGTCAAGCGCCAGGTAGCCCTGGACGCTCACGGCCAGCTGGGTGAGCAGGTCCTGGACCTTCTGGCGGACGGGGAACAGCAGGTCGTCATTGAGCACCTTGGCTCGATCCGCGTCCGTCGCCCCGATGGTGGCGATGCGGGCGGTCAGGGCCGCGTCCAGCTTCTGGCCCAGGTAGACGTACTGCCGCAGGCGGCCCATGGTGGCCCACAGGTTGGCCTTCTCCTGCTCGATGTCCGCGTTGTCCTTCTGGAGCTCGTCCTGTCCCTGGTAGAGCGACGTGATGATCGCGTTGAGGTGCGCCTGGCTGGACTGGTATTTCTGGAAGTAGTCGCGCACCTTGTCGCCGAAGGGGATGATGCCCAGGATCTTGTGCGGGGAAAGCAGGTCGCCCTCGCTGGAGGGGTCCAGGTCCTCGACCGTGTGGCGCAGGTTGAGCAGCGACTTGGAGATCGACGAACCCTCGCCAACGCCACCCTGCGACATGGCCGCCAGCGGCTTGTCCAGCAGCCGGTTGGAGACCTGCGCCGATGCCTTGATGTCCGCGTCGCCGAGCTTCTGGATGTCGTCCACCTTGGCCTGGAAGGCCGCGTCGTGGACGTCCAGCGTGGTCACGGCATCCAGGTAGCGCGTCACCATGCCGTCCAGCTTGGCGGTCTCGGCGGGGTCAAGCTTGACCGCGCCTGCGGCCTGGTCCGGCGCCACGGCGGTCACGGCGTCCGGCGGTGTGAGGGTCAGGGTGGCCGTCTGGGTGGCCGCTTCCAGGGTCGCCGCGTCGGTTGTGGCCGGCGCCGCCGCGGCGGCCAATTGCTGCCCGGGCTGCGCCGAGGTGCCATCGCCGAGGTTCAGGGACGATTCGGTCATCGGGAACTCCTTTGGGTCGTTTGGGCCTGCGATGGCTATGGGCTGGTTTCTGGAGCCGGGGAGGGCAGCGAGCCGCTGTAGAGGGCTTCGAAGCGGGTGATCATCGACTCGAGCGTCTCGTACGTGGGCGGCTCGATCACGTCGTTCAGGCTCGACGGAACGCTGAGCTGGTGGCTGGTCACGAAGGTCTGGAAGGCTGCCGTGTCGGACGTCCGGAAGCCATAGTCGGTGGCCAGGGTGCGTACTTCCGGATCCGTGTTGAGGAAATCGCCAAAGCTCTTGCCGGCGGCCGTGAGCCCCACGAAGGTGTGCTTGGAGTAGATCGTCGGTTCAGGGTAGAGCAGCACCATCTGCGGCGTGATGCTGCCGTCATTGGCAGCTGCCCGCGCGATGAACTGCGACTCGTAGATCATCACCAGCGGCGCCTTGCCCATACCCTGCACGAGATAGTCGTCGAACGGCTCTTCGGAGCTCGCTTCGACGAAGCCCTGCCGCAGGAAGAGCGGAGCGGTCTGCTGGACGATGGTGTCGATGTTGGCATCGTTCTGGACGATGTTGTCACCGTTGACCACGTAACTGGCGATGGACAGGTACATCGCCGCGGAGTTGGAGCTGCGCACGTCCGTCGACGTGATGAGGATGCTCTTGTTGACCGAATACGTGGTGTTGTTCGGCAGGTCCTTCCAGCGCGTGTCCTTGGCCACCATGGCCATGTAGGCGGCCATGTCGAGCGTTTGGTAGCCGGCCTGCTGCTTGACCACACCAGCGGTCGTGAGCAGGTCAACGATCGGCTGCCACGAGGCGATCGCCATGGGCGTGAAGAACGGGACCACGCTGGTGCTGCCGGGGTTGCGTTTGAGGATCTCCGCCGCAGCCGGGCTCCCGGCCGGGAAGCCGAAGTCCTGCTGGGACAGGTCCGCGTTGGCGATGGCCCGTGAGCCGGAGGTCCTGACCGTCACGTCGTAGCCGCCTCGCTTGAACGCGGCGATCACGCGCGCGTCCTGGAAGAAGGGCAGCTTCTCAGACCCGATCAGGCCCTGCACGGGCACTGTGGATGGTGCCAGCCGGTCCCGCACGGACGAGAAGATGGCCGCGCTGACCCCGATGATCAGCACGATCGCGATGGCGATGGCCGCGTAGCGGCGCGCAGGATTGGTCAACGTGGATCGCGCCGGTCGGCGCGTGGGATCGCCGGCAATTGGGTGGTCCTTTGAGCAGAAGGTCGATTGGGTCGTGCGATCGGCCGCGCGACCGAACCGGCGCGGGTGACGTTCCGGTACACGCTACGTCGCGGGACCGGAGCCTGCAAGCGTCGCAAACCGCGCCGCTTCCCTAGACTGGCCGGGTGACCAGCCACGCGCGGTTGCCGCGCCCCGAAGTCGTCTTCCTGGACCTGGGTGACACGCTGGTGCGCGCCCATCCGAGCTGGGGCGACGTGTACGCCGTCGCCTTCCCCGAGTTCGGCCTGAAGGTGGACCCGGACGACTTTCACCGGGCCTTCGAGGAGGTGTTCGCCGAGGGCGAGGACGAGGGACCCTTCGAAGCGACCGCGGAGGCTTCCTACCGGCGGCTGGTCGCGCTGGACGGACGGGTCTTCGCCAAGCTCGGCTACCCGGACCTTCCGGAGACGTTCTTCCGCCGCGTCGAGGAGATCTTTGCGCGACGCTCGTCCTGGTGGATCTTCCCGGACGTGATCCCGGCCCTTGATGCGCTGCGCGCCAACGCCATCCGCCTGGCCGTGATCAGCAACTGGTCCTGGCAGGCACCGGAGCTGCTCCACGACCTGGAACTGGCGCGCCACTTCGACGGCCTGATCGTCAGCGCCCGGGTGGGCTACCTGAAACCCCACGTCGGCATCTTCGAGCATGCCCTGGAGGTGATGCGCGTGGCGCCGCCTGCCGCGATCCACGTCGGCGACTCGGTGCGCGCCGATGTCCGCGGCGCCCAAACGGCCGGCATCAGGCCCGTGCTGATCGACCGGCACACCCATTCCCACGCAGGCGATGGCGAGCGGCGCGCGCCGGACGGCGTCCCCCTGATCCACGACCTGTTCGGGTTGCTAGACCTGATCGGCGTGGAGCGGCCGGCGACCGCGGCCGTCCGCTGAGAAGCCGCGAGCTGGCCGAAGGGGAGCTGCGCCTCTTCATCGCCCTGCCTGTGCCGCAGAGCGCCGCTGCGGCAATCGCGGACGCGCTTGCGCCCCTCCGCCAGCCGCACCCGCAGGTTCGCTGGCTGCCGCCCGATTCGCTCCACCTGACGGTGCTGTTCCTGGGAGGGACGCCGGTGGCGCGCCTGCCGGAGCTGCGTGCCGCGCTGGACGACATTGCCGTCCACCGGCACCAATTCGAGATCCGCACCGACGCCGGCGGTGGCCGGGTCGGCCAGCCGGGGAGGGGAGGCCTCGGCGTGGCGTGGCTCAACCTGGACCGTGGCGCGGACGAAACGGCGGGCCTGGCCACGGCACTCAGCGAACGCCTGGAGACCGGCACGGCGTGGCCGGCAAAGGGCCACGCTCCGCACCTCACCGTGGCCCGCCGCGCGACGTATCAGCTGGTCCGGGCACTCCGCGATCCCGGAGCCGTGGCGGCCGTGACGTGGACCTGTGATCGGGTGGTGCTCTTCGCCAGCGACCTGGGGCACGGCGCGCCCCATTACGAATCCCTGCACGAGGCACGACTGATCGAGACCTGATCCGTTCCCGCGGTGGATCAGCCGGGCGAGTCGTCCTCCGCCGTCGCCGACAGGGAGTCCTGGATGCGATGGAGCACCTGGATGTAGCGGCCCAATTCGTCGTTGCCGAAGGCGGACATCCAGGCCTTCTCGTGGTGGTGCACCAGGGTCCGCAGGCGCTGGAGGACCTCCAGCCCGTCGGCCGTGATCTCGACCACCAGACTGCGGCGATCGGTCGGGTGTGCCACGCGCTGGATGAACCCGCGACGTTCCAGGGAATCGAGCAGTCCGGTCACCGTTGCGCGCGTGACGATGAGCCGATCACCCAGCTCCGACGGCGACATGGGACCCCGGTCGCGCAGCTGACCGAGCACCAGGCCTCCGGCCGCGCTCACCCCCAGGGGACGGAGCAGCCGGCCAATTCGGTCGAACAGCATGTCCGCCGTGCGAATCGTGTTCATCACGGCTTCGGTGGCCCGCGCATCGCCGTCCGGCGTCTGCGCGTAGAAGTCGTCCGGCATCTCGATCTTCGTCACGGAAGACATGATAAGGGTGTTGACAATATGGGGCCGTAGCATATAGTTAGGGCCCTAAGGACCGGCGGATGGGGTCCGGTCGACCCAGTCAAGTGGACGGAGGCACGTTCCATGGTCAAGGTCATCGTCGCGCACCATGTCGCGGATTACGACGCGTGGTATCCGGTCTTCACGGAACACGAGGCGGTACGGCGCGGGCACGGCGCCACGGGCCACGCGATCAATCGGGCGGCCGACGATCCGAACATGGTGATCGTGGTGAACGACTTCGCGACGCTGGCCGGGGCGCAGGCGTTCGCCCAGGATCCGTCGCTGCCGGACGTGATGCACCGCGCCGGTGTGGACTCCGCGCCGTCGGTCTGGATCGCAAATGAGGCGGAATCGTCCAGCTACTGAACGCTTCCATGAGTCGAGAGGGAGCCCTCGTGCGCGTTGACGGCGCGATGGGGGCTCTCTAGACTCCCAGGCACAACTGAAGACGGGCAGCGACCGGGAAGAGTACCCGTCGCGCAACCGGAACAGAGACCCGGCGGCTGGTGGAAGCCGGGACGGTGGCGATGGGGAATGGACCCGCGAGCCCAGACCATGTGAGTGCGGCGTTGCGCCGAAAACGGGTGGTACCGCGGAAGGACCGGCCTTTCGTCCCGGCAGGACAGAAGGCCGGTCACGTGTTTTCCGGCACCGGGACGATTGCCGGAGCAGAGCCACAGGAGGGTCCGTCACATGGCCACGCAACAGACCAAGTACGTGCTGACCGAGGATCGCATTCCGCGCAGCTGGTACAACATCGCGGCGGACCTGCCGAAGCCGGCACCGCCCGTCCTGCATCCTGGCACCGGCCAGCCCATCGGGCCCGCGGACCTGGCACCGCTGTTCCCCATGGAGCTGATCAAGCAGGTCGTCAGCACCGACCGCGAGATCGAGATCCCGGAGCCTGTCCGCCAGGTCTACGCGCTCTACCGTCCCTCACCGCTCTACCGCGCGCATCGGCTGGAGAAGGCGTTGGGCACGCCCGCGCACATCTATTACAAGTACGAGGGCGGCAGCCCATCCGGCAGCCACAAGCCCAATACCGCGATTCCGCAGGCGTTCTACAACAAGCAGGAGGGCGTGACGCGCCTGGCGACGGAGACGGGCGCAGGCCAGTGGGGCTCGGCGCTCGCGTTCGCGGGAGCTGCGTTCGACCTGGAAGTCAAGGTCTACATGGTCAGGGCCAGCTACGACCAGAAGCCGTATCGCCGGATCCTGATGGAGACGTATGGCGCCCAGGTGGTGCCAAGCCCGAGCTTCGACACGGAATACGGGAAGAAGATCCTCTCCGAGCACCCCGACCACACCGGCTCGCTGGGAATCGCCATCAGCGAGGCCATCGAGGACACGGTCACGCATCCAGGGACCAAGTACTCGCTGGGCTCCGTCTTCGACTTCGTGCTGCTGCACCAGTCGGTCATCGGCCTGGAATCGATCGAGCAGATGGCCATGGCGGGCGAAGAGCCGGATGTGATCGTGGGCTGTGCCGGCGGCGGCTCCAACTTCGCCGGCCTCGCGTTCCCATGGCTGGGTCGCAGCTTCCGCGAGGGCAAGAAGTACCGCGTCATCGCCGTGGAGCCAGAGGCTGCGCCCTCCATGACTCGCGGCGAGTACCGCTACGACTTCGGCGATACGGCGCAGATGACACCGCTGGTGAAGATGCACACGTTGGGCCACGACTTCGTGCCCGATCCGATCCATGCCGGCGGGTTGCGCTACCACGGCATGTCGCCGCTGGTTTCGCTGCTCAAGGAGGATGGCCACATCGAGGCCAATGCCGTGCACCAGCGCAAGAGCTTCGAGGCCGGCGTCCTGTTCGCCCGCACCGAAGGCATCCTGCCGGCGCCCGAGCCAACGCACGCCATCTCCGTGGTCGTGGACCTCGCCAACAAGGCCAAGGAAGAGGGCACGTCGCCGGTGATCCTCTTCATCCTCAGCGGCCACGGCCACTTCGACCTGTCCTCGTACGAGCGCTACCTCTCGGGAACCCTGGAGGACTACGAGCTTCCGCAGTCGCGGATCGAAGAGGCCATGGAGACCGTCCCGAGCATGTGAAACGGATTGACGGCCGGGCGCGTCATGCGTGCACGGTCGTCCGAATCGGCCGCCAACGGAAGCCCCGGATATCGCTCCCACGATCCGGGGCTTTCGTCTGTCCCGCTACGATCAGGCCATGAGTGACGCAACCACCGAGTTGGTGCTGGGGCTGCCACGCTCGCGGCTGCTTGGCGGAGCCACCTGGCGCGGGGTCATGTATGGGAATGTGCAGCCGTACCTGGACCGCATCGCGGCCGAGGGCACGTACCGCGCGCGCGGCGACGTGGAGCAGGACCCGTCCTGGAAGCAGGTCATCCCGTACCTGGTGCTGCGCGACCGCGGCCGGATCTACCTGATGCGTCGCACCAGCGCCGGCACCGATGCGCGCTTGCACGAGCGCTGGTCGATCGGCGTGGGCGGCCACGTCAACCCGGAGGACGGCGGGGTAGAAGGCGGCTTGTTACGCGAGTGGTCGGAGGAGCTGGTGGCCGATTTCACGCCCAGCTTTCGCGTGATCGGCCTGCTCAACGACGACTCGGACCCGGTCGGCCAGGTCCACCTCGGCATCGTCTGCGTGGCGGAGGCGGACGGCCGGGAGGTGGCCATCCGCGAGACGCACAAGCTGGAGGGCGCGTTCGTGGCTCCGAGCGAGGTGCTGCGCGTCTACGATCGGCTGGAGACGTGGAGCAGCCTGGTCTACGACTTCGTCAGCGGCCGCGCCGCGGGAGTGCCGGCGATGGAGCGTGCCGCCGACGCCTCGAGCGAACCGGGGCGTCTGTAGACTTCGAGCGCGCCCGGTCCCGCGACCTCGCCAGGTCCCGCGTTCTCGCCGAATTGGATGCTCCGTCATGCCGGATACGCTCCTCATCTGGACCCTTGCCGGGTTCGCGGTCGTCGTCGGCTCCATGGCGTTGGTGCATCTCCGGCGTGGTCGTGCGGCGACCGCCATCGATGACCCATCCATCCTGCTTGCGGCACCTCCAGAGGGAATGACGCCAGCGTCGGCAGCGATCGTCGACGGAGCCCCCACGCGCGTCGCCTTCATGGCCGCCCTCCTGGACCTGGCGAGTCGCGGCGAGATCGGGTTCGCGGCGGAGAGCGTGACGGGGGACAGGGCCGACATCGGGATCGAGATCGGCGGCGCGGGTCCCATGGATCCACGCGTTCAGCAGAACCGACGGCAGCCCGCGGGGGAGGCCGAGGCGTGGCTCCTCGGCCAGCTGGAATTGGCAGCGGGACATCGCCGGCACGCGCCGTGGGACGCGGATGCCCAGTCGAACACGAATTTCCCGTTCCTGATCGAGACGGGCGAGTCGATGGTCGGGGCAGTCCTTCGCGAAGCGTCACTGACCCCGGCGGATCAGGCGGGCGCAGCGGCCACCGAGGAGCGCGAGCACGGGCTCCTGTCGGCGGGGGGAGCGGATCCGGCCACGATCGCCCGCGCCTACGAGGCGCAGACCGGGCACGCGCTGCCCGCGCCCGCGTCCCGTGCCCTGGCGGCGGCGACACGGCCTCAGACGCCCGAGGCGGCGCCGGTGCAAGCCTCCGAAGCCCTCGCGGCCTCGGCGCCCGCATCCGGACCCGACGCGGCGACGGACTCCGACCCTGACGCGGCGACGGACTCCGATCCTGACGCGGGGACGGATGCCCCGAGCGCTCCGCCGTTGCTGCACATCAGCGCTCGCGACGCACGGGCGCTGGCCACGCCGATGTTCTTCGGCACGTTCCTGGAGACCTACGCACGTCGCCATGGGTGGCTCGGCGCGATGCCGATCGTGACGCGGATTCGCTGGCGCATCGCGGGTGCAGTCGCGGTCGTCGCGGGCATCGCGCTCCTGTCAACCGGCGTCCACGGATACTCCGATTCCCAGACAGGGTTGGGCCTGGGGCTGCTGTTCGGCGGGCTTGTGGCGTACTGGCTGGCGCCCAAGATGGTGCAGCCATCCGCGGAGGGCGGCCGGGTCCGAGCCCAGCTCGCCGCGTACCGCCGAACCCTCCAGATGACCTTCCGGTCGGCCTCCTCGGTCCGCGATGCGGTCGGGCCGGCCGGCCTGCCGTGGCTCTCGACGCCCGACCAGGCGATCGCGTGGGCGGTCGCGCTGGGGCTCGCACCGGACGTCGAGGCGCTGCTCACGCGAAGCGCCTCCAGCTTCGCAAGAGGGGAGGCGGCCGCGCCGGTTTGGTACCGCCCCTTCCATGGCAGACGAGGAGCGGCGCCGGATGGTGGATCGGCCGTCGCAGACCCGTCGCCCGCAACGATGTTCGCCGGCATCGAGGCGATCGGCAGCTGGGGCGCGGTCGGGCCGCGCTGGCTGCGTCCGATGCGCTCGTGGTGGCCTGCCTAGGGTTTCGAACCTTGCGCGTCGCGGACCGGGACGACGCCCCGGCTTGACAAAGGCCGCGCGGACGGCAATGATGAACGCATGTTCATGAACGAGCGTTCACAACACCCCGGGTCATCCAGCGTCGCCCCAGTTCGTCCGCGACGCGCCGC
>CAZENL010000002.1:82803-95807 GCA_964513505.1 uncultured Anaerolineaceae bacterium | reverse complement strand
CGCACGAGTACGAGTCGGTCGACCAGCTCCGCGGCAGCGCGAGCCAGGCCACGGCTGAGAATCCGGCGGCGTTCGAGCGTGCCAACTACATGCAGACGCTTCGTTCGTGGGTCACGCCACGGGAGCTGACCGCAACCGCACCGAGCCGCCCCACCGAGTAGCTTCGGGCCGCCTGGGTCTCACGGGGATATGGCGGTGCGATGATGACGAATACCAGACAGCCGGGAAACGAAAGTATGCCCCGGCATGGACTGGTCCGCGTGCATGCTCTCGAACCGGTCGCGCTCGATCCGCCCCTGTCGGGCCAGGACACACATGCCCCACAAACCATCCGTCGCGCAGGTCAGGCCCAGCGGCTCAACTGAACCGGCTGCGCTCGTGTCTGTGGCCGAGGCCGCGGAACTGACGCGATCGTTCGGCGACCTCATGAATTCGGCTCCGATCATCGCCTTCGTCAAGGACGCCGAGGGCCGTTACCTCTACGCCAACCCGTACCTCCTCGCACGCCTCGGCGAGCGGCTGGGCAGCGACTGGTTCGGCAAGACGGATGGCGACATCTGGCCGCCCGACGTCGCGGCCCACATGCGCACGGACGACCGGCTGGCCATGCGAGACAACGCGGTGCGAACGTTCACGCAGGAGGTTCCGTTCGCAGACGCGGCCCACCTGCTGCTGATGGTGAAGTTTCCGCTGCGCGCGAATTCGCTCCTGGCCGGCATCGGTTTCGACCTGACGGAGCGCGACAAGGCGGAGGGAGAACGCTTCCAGCTCGCCACAGCCGTCGAGCAGGTCGCCGAGTCCGTGATGATCGCGGACGCGAACGGGCGCATCACGTACGTCAACCCGGCGTTCGAGCGGATCACGGGCTACTCCCGGGACGAGGTCGTCGGCGAGAACCCGAGCATCATCAGCAGCGGGCTCCATCCGCCGGCCTTCTACCAGGCCATGTGGGCGGCCCTGACCGGTGGCGCTTCGTGGGCCGCGGACTTCGTCAACCGCCGCAAGGACGGCTCGCTGTTCAACGAAGAGGCGGTCATCTCGCCGATCCGCTCGTCCTCCGGCGCCCTGGCGGGCTACATCGCGGTCAAGCGGGACGTGACGCACGAGCGGACGCTCCAGGAGCGATCGGCGCGGATCCTCCGTGAGCGTGCCCTCATCGCCGACACGATCCGCGACCTGCGTGCGGGCGACACGCCGGAAGCCACCGCGCAGGCCATCTGCCGCCAGGTGAACAGCCTCAGCGGCATGCTCGCCGCCCAGATCCTGATCTTCGAGCTTGACGGCCGGGCGATGTCCCTTGGCTTCGCCGTCGGCGGGCAGACCGATCCGCCGTCGCACCGGTTGCCACAGATCCGCAGCCGGTATCTGCGCAAACGAGCCGAGCAGGGCCCCTGGGTGGAGCCGTGGGTCGAGCGGCCGTGGCACCCGCACAATGCCATCCTGGCCGCCTTCGGCGCGCACCTGGCCGCCTTCGCACCGATCCGCTACGACCGGCGACTCGTCGGGCTGCTGGTCATCGACGCCGACGGCGCCCTGGATGAATCGATGGTCAGCGACAGCGTGCCCGCGCTGGTCGAGTTCGCGGACCTCGCCGGCGCCCTGCTCGGGCGTGACCTGGCCGAACGGACGCAGGTCAAGCGCGCGCGCAATCGCATCCTCGCGATCATCGACAAGCACGCGTTCATCCCGGTCTTCCAGCCGATCATCGACGTGCCCCACGATTCGATCGTCGGCTACGAGGCGCTCACCCGCTTCAGCGATGGGGTGGACCCGGACGTGCGCTTCGCGGAGGCGGCCGCGCTCGGGATCGGCGCCGAGCTGGAGTTCGCCACGCTGACCGCAGCCCTGGACGCCGCCCAGGGGCTGCCGAAGAGCGCCTGGCTCGATCTCAACGTCTCACCGGCCGTGATCGAGGCCGGGGAGCCACTGTTGGGCATGGTGCGCGCGACCAGCCGCCGCCTGGTGCTGGAGGTCACGGAACACGCTGCCATCTCGGACTACGCCGAGTTCCGGGCGGCCGTTGCAAGACTGGGGCCTAACGTGACGCTGGCCGTGGATGACGCCGGCGCGGGGTTCGCCAGCCTGCGCCACATCCTGGAGTTGAGCCCCGCCTTCGTGAAGCTCGACCGGTGGTTGGTGGCGGGACTCGAGACGGACGAGGCACGCCAGGCGATGATCGTGGGGCTGCATCATTTCGCGAGCGCGACCGGCTGTCGCCTGATCGCCGAAGGCATCGAGACGGACGCTGAGCTGGACGTGCTGCGCGCCCTGGACATCCGGCTCGGACAGGGTTTCCTGCTCGGCCGGCCCGCAGCCCTGGACAGCGTCGCCACCACATCGGACCTGTGGTCGTCGCGCCGTCCCCACCTGCCGCAGCAAGCACCCGGCCGGGCCACCAGCCGGCGCTCGAGCGGTCAGGAGCACGACGAGGACCATTCCGCCAGGGCTCGACTCTCGAGTTAGGAGTTGCGGCTCGGGCTACCTACGAGCCGGCGCGTGGCCCGCTCGGCATCTGGGGATTTGGTCCAACCGCTCATCGGGCATGGTCGTCCGGCGGGAAGTCCGTCGACGCCGCAAGAGTCTTCTGCGCCTCGAACCCCTCGATCCGCTTCCGCAGCGTCGCGATCGTGCCGTCGAGCGCCTGGGAACCGAGCACGATCCGAAGTGGCACAGGCTCGACATCCGCGCTCGCGATGATCCTCGCGGCCATCCGGGTGGGGTCGCCCGGAGCGAGGCCGTTCTGCGGGTCCAGCATGCGCATGAACGCGTGCGCCGGGTTCCCGTCGTACTCCGGCATGGGCGCCGCAACCTGCGCACTGCCGTACCGAAAGTCCGTCCGGGCGCCACCGGGCTCGACGATCGTCATCCCGATCCCGAACGGCGCGACCTCCTGGGCGACCGACTCCACGAAGCCCTCGATGCCCCACTTCGTGGCGTGATAGAGCGAGTTGCCGGCGAACGCCACCTGCCCGCCGTATGACGAAATCTGGATGATCCTGCCGGCACGCTGCGCACGCAAATGCGGCAGCGCGGCGCGGATGAGGTGGATCGGCCCGACGAGGTTGGTCGCGACGATGTGCTCGACCTGCGCGTCCGTCAGTTCCTCGGCCGCGCCGAACAGCCCGTAGCCGGCGTTGCTGATGAGCACGTCGATGCGCCCGAGGTCGCGGAAAGCCCGATCCACCGTCTCGCGGATGGCGGCTGTGTCGGTCATGTCGAGCAACGCGGCGCGGAATGTGTCCGGGTACTGCTCGACGAGATCGGACACGGCGTCGGGGCGTCGGACGGTGCCGAGCACGCGATCGCCGCGACGGAGGATCTGCTCGGCGAGCTGGCGGCCGAAGCCGCTGCTCACGCCGGTGATGAGCCAGGTGCGTGCCGTCATGAGACGCGTACGAGCGACTTGATCGCACGCCGCTCGTCCATCGCCTGGTACCCCTCTACGATGTGCTCGAGGTCGACCTCGAAGTCGAAGACGCGGCCAGGATGGATGTGCCCGGCGAGGACGTCTGCCAGCAGCTCGGGGATGTACTTGCGGGCCGGAGCGACGCCGCCGCGCAGGCCGACGTTGCGGAAGATGACCGTGTCGATGGGCACCTCGACGCCATGAGGCGCGCCAACCGCGCCCACGACCGAGCCAGACCTCGCGATCGCGAACGCCGTCGCCATCGAGTCACCGGTACCCACACACTCCATGGCAGCCTCGACGCCCAGGCCATCGGTCATCTCGCGCACGGTCTGGATCGCCTCGTCGCCTCGCGCGGCGACGACGTCGGTCGCCCCGAACTCGCGAGCGACCGCCTGCCGGGCCGGGTTCCGGGAGAGGACGATGATCCGCGCCGCGCCGAGCCGTTTCGCGGCGAGCACGGCGGACAGCCCGACGGCGCCGTCACCCACGACCGCGACCGTCATGCCGGGGCCAACGCCGCCGCTGACCGCGGCATGGTGACCCGTGCACGCGACATCCGAGAGTGCCAGGACTGAGCGCAGGGTCTCGTCGGAGTGCCCCGTACCGGGGACCTTGACAAGCGTGGCGTCGGCGAACGGCACCCTGACTGCCTCGCCCTGACCGCCGTCCATGCCGTTGTTGCCGTACCCGCCGCCGTGCAGGCAGTTGGAGGTCCAGCCGGCCCGGCACAGCACACACGTGCCGTCGCTGTACGTGAAGGGAGTGAGGACCAGGTCACCAGGGCGCAGGTCGCGCACGTCGTCTCCCACCTCGTCGACGACGCCGATGAACTCGTGGCCGATCGCGCCGAGATCGTGAGCAGAGAGCCCGCGGTAATACCAGAGGTCCGAGCCGCAAACGCAGCTGAGGGTGACGCGCACGATCGCGTCCGTCGGGACCTTGAGGACCGGGTCGGGACGCTGGCCAACCGTGATGTCGCGGGGGCCGCCGTAGATGGCTGCCTTCATCGGGCGAGACTCCTTCGGGTCTTCGCGTGCGAGGTCCTGGAGCTGCCGGCGGAACTGGCGCGGTGGGCCGCGACTCGGGCCGAGCTGACGGCCGAGCAGGCGCGCTCAGCTTGACAGCAGAAGTTCAAGTGGTCGGGGCGGCGGGACTCGAACCCGCAACCTCGGGCTCCCAAAGCACGTGCGCTACCGATTGCGCTACACCCCGACGCAGGCAAGCTTAGCGCCCGGCGGTCAATGGGCGGTTGGGGCGGGTTGGGGCGTGCCGCGCCCCGGTACGACCCTCAGCCGGCGTGCTCGCGCAGGTACCGGGCCATGGCACGCGCGGCCTTGGCTCGATGGGACACGCGGTTCTTCTCCTCGGGTGGCATCTGGCCAACCGTGCGCCCACCGACAGGCTCGGTCAGCGGCTCGAAGATCGGGTCGTACCCGAACCCGTTGGTGCCACGCGGCGCCTCCGCGATCCGGCCCTCGAAGCTGCCTGAACGGGTGACCACGTAGCGGCGCCGGCCGCTCCGCCGTCCATCCGCATGGTCCGGATCCAGGTAGGCCAGCACGCAGCGGTATCGCGCGGTACGCCGTGCCGGCACGACGCCCGCGAGCACGCCGAGCAGCTTGGCGTTGTTCTCCTGATCGGTGGCGTTCTCGCCGGCGAACCTGCGCGTGCGAACCCCGGGGCGGCCATCCAGCGCATCCACCTCCAGCCCGGAATCGTCGGCCAGTGTCGGCAAGCCGGACAGGCCCGCGTAGAAGCGCGCCTTCAGGATCGCGTTGCCGCGGAACGTGGCAGCGTCCTCGATCGCGTCGTCGGGGATCGCCAGGTCGTCCAGCGAGACGGGCTCCCGATCCGGGAGGTGCAGCAGTGCTCGCAACTCATCCAGCTTGTGCCGGGAGCGGGTCGCGACCAGGATGCGTCGCTCCGCGCGCGAACCAACCGAGCTCATGGCTTGGAGCCGGCGCGACCGAAGGCCTCCGTCTGGATCTCGAACAGCCGCGCGATGCCGCCGTCCGCCAGGCCCAGCAGCCCGTCCATCTGCGCCCGGCTGAACGCCTTTCCCTCGGCCGTGCCCTGGACCTCCACGTACGTGCCGGCGTCCGTGCCGACCACGTTGAAGTCCACCTCCGCGCGCGAATCCTCGGAGTAGTCCAGGTCCAGCAGCAGCGCGCCCTCGACGATGCCCACGCTGACGGCGGCGATTCGCCCGGCCAGTGCCCGCTCCAGGTTGCGCCGCTTGAGCGCGACCGCCAGCGCGATCCAGCCGCCGGTAATGGAGGCGGTGCGGGTTCCGCCGTCCGCCTGGAGCACGTCGCAATCCACGGTCACCGTGCGCTCGCCGAGCGCGGCCATGTCCACCACGCCCCGCAGCGACCGGCCGATCAGGCGCTGGATCTCGTGGGTGCGGCCACCGAGCCTGCCCTTGACCGATTCGCGCTGCATCCGCTCGGACGTGGCGCCGGGCAGCATCGAGTACTCGGCCGTCACCCAGCCGACGCCCTTGCCGCGCAGGTGCGGCGGGATGCGGTCCTCGATCGTGGCCGCGCACAGCACGTGCGTATCGCCCATGCGGATGATGCAGGAGCCGGCCGTGGACTTCTGCACGTCCAGCGTCACCGACACCGGCCGCAGCTGGCCTGGCGTCCGGCCGTCCGCGCGGAATCGCGGTCCGGAGGCGATGCTCACGCCTTCACCCCGTGGTCCTGTTCGACCGACTCGCGCATGCTCGACTCCTCTCGCTCATCCGATTCTTCGCGTTTGGCTTCCTGCCACAACTCGTCCAGGGCATCCAGACCCAGCGCCTTGAGTTCCAGGCTGCGGCCACCGGCCAGGCGCTCCACGCGGGCGAACCGGCTGGCGAACTTGCGACTTGCGGCGCGCAGCGCGGCCTCCGGATCCACGCCCAGCTTGCGGCCAAGGTTGACGATCACGAACAGCAGATCCCCGAATTCCTCCGCGGTCTCCTGCGGATTGGTGGCCGCCAGCAACTCGGAGGCCTCCTCGGCGACCTTGTCGATGACACCCTCCAGGTCCGGCCAGTCGTAGCCGAGGCCGGCCGCCCGGCCCTGCATCTCGTTGGCGTAGACCAATGCAGGCAGCGATTTGGAGAGCCCCGCGAAAGCCGCCGGCATGTCCGGGTTGGCCGCCTTGGCCGGCTTGGGATCTGCTGCCCGCTCGCCGGCCTTGATCTGCTCCCAGTTGCGGATCACCTCGTCTGCCGTGCTGGCCGTGACGTCGCCGAAGACGTGCGGATGGCGCCGCACGATCTTGGTGAAGATGCCCCGCTGCACATCCGCCAGGTCGAAGACGCCGGCTTCCGCGCCGTACTGGGCGTGGAGCACGATCTGGAGCAACAGGTCACCGAGCTCCTCCGCCAGGGCCGGCGTCGAACCGTCCTCCAGCGCGTCATAGACCTCGTAGGCCTCTTCCAGCAGGAACGGCCGCAGCGTGAGGTGGTCCTGCTCGGCGTCCCAGGGGCAGCCGCCCGGACCGCGGAGCCGCGCCACCAGCCAGGGCAGCCCGTGCGGGCTGGCCACGTTCCAGAGTGGCTCCAGCGGCGGGAGGTAGTGCGGGTGCCGGTGGAGCGCCACCTCGTCGAGCGTGCCGACGGTTGCGTCTGCCGCGCCCTCAAGACCGAGCACCGGGTGCGCAGCTGGATAGAGCCGCTGGAGCATCAGCAAGGCGGCCGGGCCGTGTCCGTGACGGCCGGGCAGTACCGAGGGCACGAAATCCGGGGCCAGCGCAGGCGCGGCTGCTTCCTCGGCCGTGTCTTCAACTCGGGGCGCCTCCTCCCCGCCCGGAACGATCAGCAATCCCATGCCCGGATCGAACGGGCGCCGCACCAGCGCGGCCAGCGGCACGATCTGGAGTCCAGCGTCCACGGACACGTCGCCGCGCGCCAGGAGCTCGGCGAGCCGCGCGGATGTGCTGGCGGCCATCGGGTCGGCGGGGCTGGCGCTCATGCGGGCGGCCTACGCCGGCTGGAGGTAGCCGCGCGACTCCAGCTCGGCCAGCACAAGGTGCGCGTTGGCCTCGGGCGTGTCGTCAACGGTGTGGAGCGTCAGCTCTGGCGTCAGCGGTGGCTCGTAGGGATCGTCGATGCCCGTGAAACCCGTCAGCTCGCCGGCGCGCGCCTTGGCATAGAGCCCTTTCACGTCGCGCGCCTCGCAAACGGCCAGCGGCGTGTCCACGAACACCTCGAAGAAGCGGTCCGCGCCGACCATGCGGCGCACGTCATCCCGCGTGGAGCGGTAGGGACTGACCGCGGCCGTCACCACGGTGCCGCCGTGGCGCACGACCTCCGAGGCAACGAAGCCGATGCGGCGGACATTGGCGTCGCGGTCTTCCTTGCTGAAGCCGAGCTCCCGCGAGAGGTGCGTGCGCACCACGTCACCGTCGAGCACGGTGACCTCGCGGCCCTGCGCCCACAGCAGGCGGATCAGCTCCTCGGCCGTGGTGCTCTTGCCGGAACCCGAGAGGCCGGTGAACCAGACGCACACGCCGCGCCGGGCGCCGGTCACCTCATTGGCCTGAGCTGCTCGTGAACACGGACGGGTCGGTGACGATGATCGGGGCGCTTCCGTCAGTGGGGCTGGTGGCCTGGGTCTTCTGGGCGGTGTACCAGCTGTCGAAGGCCGACGCGGACAGGACCGCGGCAAGCTGGGCATCCGGCACCTGGGTGGCCTTCTCTTCCACCTTCTCGATGTAGAAGCCCGTGTCGTCCTGGATCGGATCGGTGGTGGTGCCGACGGCGGCGGCCGTGACCGCGGTGGCCACTGCCGTCGGGAGCTCGGAGGCCGTTCGCCAGCCCAGCTCGCCGCCCTGAAGGGCCTCGTCGCCGTCGCTGTGGTCACGTGCCACGGTCGCGAAGTCGGCGCCCGGGGCGGCGAGAGCGTCCTTGGTGGCATTCAACCGGTCATCGGCGGACGGGATGCGCGCCTGGAAGAGGATCACGTGCCAGCCGAAGGCGCTCTTCACCGGGCCGACGATGTCTCCCGGCTTCAGGTCCGTATTGTCGAAGAGAGGGGCGGCGAACTCCTCCACCATCGCGTCGCGGGTGAAGGTGCCCAGCTCGCCGCCGACGGCACCGCTGGTCTTGTCGTCGCTGTCGCTCTTGGCAATCTCCTGGAAGCGCTGCTCGCGCGCCGTGATGTCCGTGATGGCGTTCAGCTCCGCAGCCGTCTTGTCGGCAAGCGCCTCCGCCGCGGCCCAGGCCGGATCCTCGGGCGGCAGGCTGGCCAAATTCTGCGGGTCGTGGTTGGGTGAGTAGAGGATGTGGCTGGCATGGATCTGGACATCCGTCGACGGGTCCGTGCCGTTGATCGCGACCTTGATCTCCGCCAGTCGGGTCTGGTCCACCGGCGTCGAGAGCGCCTGCGCCACGATCTTCTGGGAGAGCTTGTCGGCCAGCGCCTCGAGCCGGATCTGGTCGCGGTAGACACCGTCGCCGACCGCGGCCACCGCGCCTGCGTGGTAGTCGGTGTTCTCCTGGCCGGGCTTGATCTCCGTGACCATCCCGATGCGCCAGGTGCCGTCCGCGCCCTTCAGCACGGGCGTGGTGCCGTTCAGTGGCAGGCGGAACAGTGCATCCACCCAGGTGGGATCGGTGGTGTCGGTGGCCAGCAGGAAGCCAAGGTCGCCGCCCTTGCTCTTGCTGGCGTCCGTGCTGTACTGCGCAGCGACCTGGTCAAAGGGCGTGCCGGCGGCAAGCGCCTGGGATGCCTTCTGGGCGTTGTCGTAGGCGGTCTGGTTGTCCTGGGGCGTCGGCGTGGCGCCGGGCACCGCGGGCGTGGGTGCCACTTCGATGGCCAGCACGTGGCGCGACTCGGGCGTGGACGCGTCCTTGACCATCTGCGCGTCGATGTCCGCGTCCGTGACGGTGACGTCGTTCTGCGCGGCCAGCTGCGCCTTGTAGGTCAGGTCCAGCAGGTCGTTGGCGGACTGGTCGGCCAGGGTCTGTGGGTCCTCCTTGGACTGGACGTCCGACAGGAGCGCCTGCAGCGAATCGACGTTATCGGGGTTGGCGGCGATGGCCGCACGCACGGCCTTCTCTTGGACGCCAAGGCGGTACGCCTCCAGGTTCACCCGCTGGGACCACTGGTCGCGGGTGATGCTGGCGCTGCCCACGTTGGCGATCGGCCGGAAATGGGTGTTGTAGTAGCCGATTCCAATGGATACCAGGAGCGCCAGGGCCACCAGCGCAATGAGCGCGATGAAGCCCACCGTCACCCAGAACGTCTGGCGGTCATCTGAGTCTGCGGGGCGGCGGCGACGGGTTCCGGAGGTCGGCCTGAGCCGTACGGTCATGCTTGTTCCACGTCAATCAGGGATGAAGGGCGCCAAGAGGCGGCGACCAGCAGAGGTAGGGCGGCCCAAGTGGCGGCGACGTAGTCTACCGCGGCCCGCCAAGGAAGGACGTGCTGCCATTCGGCTGACCGTGCCGCTGGCAGCCATCTGCGCTTCGGTCGCGGTTGCTCATAATGAGGCATACTCCGTATGTTCGCGGCTTGCTCCGCCATTCGGCACGCAACGGGGGGAATTGCAGAGGTTGGCTATCACGGTCCGGACGACACCTGACGCCTCGCTGGAGTCGTCCATGGAGCTCGCCGAGCTGCTCCTCCTGGCCGTGCGGCGCCTGCGTCGCGGGACGAGGGAGGCACTCGCGCCATTGGGCCTCTCTGGGTCTGAGGCCAAGGTCGTCCGCCTCCTCGCCGACGGCTCGCTCCGCATGTCCATCATTGCCGACCGCCTTGCCGTGGTGCCACGGACCGTCACCGACCTGGTGGATGGCGCGGAGGTTGCCGGATACGTCGCGCGCCTCTCCGATCCGGAGGATCGCCGCTCAACGCTGGTGGAGTTGACGCCCGTGGGCCGGCGCCTGCTGGACCAGGTCGATGCCGCCCGGCGTGAGGGCGCCGCTCGCGTCTTCGGAACTCTCACCGACGCGCAGCGCAACGAGCTCGTGGTGCTGCTCCGCACGATCTCCAGCCAGGCGGATGCCCGATGAGGGGCCGCCAGATGATCCGCGCGATGGGCAAGGACCCGACCATCACGCAGCAGCAGCTGTCGCCCGGCCTGGTCCGCAGGATCGCCAAGTTCGCGGCTCCTTACCGGCGCCGCATCCTCGGCTTCCTGATCCTGATCATCATCGACTCCGCGGTCGGTGCGACGACGCCGCTGATCTACCGGGCCATCATCGACGACGGCATCCAGCCCAAACGCACGGACGTGGTGATCGAGCTCGCGCTGGTGCTCGCCTTCCTGGCGGTCCTGGACGCGGTGCTGATGCTGGTGGAGCGGCTGGTCTCGTCGCGCATCGGGCAGGGCCTGATCTACGACATGCGGACCAAGGTGTACGCACATATCCAACGGATGCCGATCGCGTTCTTCAGCCGCACGCAGACCGGGGCACTGATCAGCCGCCTGAACAACGACGTGCTGGACGCCCAGAGCGCGTTTACCGGCACGCTGTCATCCATCGTCGGCAACCTGATCAGCGTGGTGGTGACGCTGGTGGCCATGTTCGTGCTGAGCTGGCAGATCACGCTGCTGGCATTGGTGATCTTCCCGGTCTTCATCCTGCCGGCGCGCTGGATGGGCCGGCGCATCCAGGCGATCACGCGCGAGAGCTACAACCTGAACTCGGCCATGGTCTCGATGATGAGCGAGCGCTTCAACGTCGCCGGAGCCCTGCTGGTCAAGCTGTTCGGACAACCTGAACGCGAGGACAAGAAGTTCGAGGAGAAGGCTGGCCGCGTTCGGGACATCGGCGTGTTGCAGGCCATGTACAACGGCATCTTCACGTCGGCGATGCTGCTGACGGCGTCCCTCGCCACCGCGCTCGTGTACGGCCTCGGCGGTTTCTTCGCCACCAAGGGGACGCTGGAGGTCGGAACGCTGGTCGCCCTGGGCGCGTACCTCGGCCGGCTGTACGGGCCGCTCACGTCGCTGTCGAACGTGCAGGTCAGCGTCATGACCACGCTCGTGTCGTTCGACCGGATCTTCGAGGTCCTGGACCTTGCGCCGATGGTGGCCGAGAAACCGGATGCCGTCGAGATTCGTCGCGGACCGGCCAAGATCCAGTTCGAGCATGTCGACTTCAGCTATCCGCGCGCAGAGGAGATCTCGCTGGCCTCGCTCGAGTCCGTCGCGATCCTCGACCAGGCGCCGTCCCAGCAGGTGCTCGACGACGTGAGCTTCGTGGCTCAGCCGGGAGAGCTCGTTGCTTTGGTTGGCCCGTCGGGAGCCGGCAAGACGACCATCGGCAACCTGGTGATGCGCCTTTACGACGCCAATTCCGGGTCAGTGCGGATCAACAACATCGACGTTCGCGACGCGACCCTCGCATCGCTGCACAGCGTCATCGGCGTCGTGACGCAGGATGCCCACCTGTTCCACGACACGATGCGCGCAAACCTGCTGTATGCGAAGCCCGATGCGACCGACACGGAGCTCGAGAACGCGCTGCGCGCCGCGCAGATCCTGCCACTCATCGAATCGCTGCCGGACGGCCTGGACACGGTGGTCGGCGACCGCGGCTTCCGACTCTCGGGCGGCGAGAAGCAGCGCATGGCCATCGCCCGCCTCCTGCTCAAGGCGCCCGACATCGTGGTCCTCGACGAGGCGACCGCGCATCTTGACTCGGAGTCAGAGCTCGCACTGCAGATCGCGCTTCGCACAGTGCTCGCGGGACGTACCTCGATCGTCATTGCGCACCGGCTCTCGACGATTCGCGAAGCCGACCAGATCCTGGTGATCTCCGCGGGGCACATCGTCGAGCGCGGCAGGCACAGCGAACTGCTGGCCGCCGGCGGCCTCTACGCCGAGCTCTACGAAACGCAGTTCGCGCAGCAGGAGGACGAGCCCCCGGCGGGTGCGCCGGTTCGGTTGAAGCCCGTCCTGATACCAAGGTGACCCATCCGAGCGGGCTTGCCCGCTATGCGCTGGGACTGCCCTCCGCGGTCGGCGTGCCTCCCACGCCGGTCTCCGACGGCACGATCCTGCGGAGCGCCTCCGCCTGGGTGCCGTAAGGGACCAGGATCCGGGCGAACGTGTCTCCGACGCGCTCTCCCCAGGAATCATGGGGCGGCCGCGAGGTGGCGGCGGTGACCCAGAGCAGCGGCTGTTTCCGCAGGCGCCCCCGGACGATGACGCGCGCCCAGCCGCCCAGGGAGCGCGGCGTGCTGCCAACGGGGCTGTCCGTCCAGCGCAGCCGCCTGGGCCTGCCCCAGAACAGGATGGGCCGGCGGCGGCCATTGGGCGTCTCGGCACTCGGCGGCCGGAAGGCGATGCCACGATCGGCGGCCTCCTCGAGGAGCGCCGTGGCCGTACTGACCGGCTCGTCGTACGGATGGAGGGTCACCGACTGGGGAGCCGTGCGCGCGCCCGAATACCCGTGGCGCTCCATGCCCACCCCGCAGATGAGCGTGACGCGCTCCTGGTCCGGCGCCGACAACTCCGCGTGCCACGCCTCCGCTCGCGACGAATCGATCACCACGCTGGTCAGCCAGCTGGGACGCTCGGTGGCGGGCTGCTCGGCAGCTTCGGGCGAACCCAGCATGCCGGGCTCGAAGGCCTCGCCGATGAAGGCGCAGAT
>CAZENL010000002.1:0-82703 GCA_964513505.1 uncultured Anaerolineaceae bacterium | reverse complement strand
AGCGCATCCAGGACCGCGCCGGGTGTCCGCGACCGCCCCTGGAGCGTGTCGCGGAGCTGGGCGTCACTCAGCCCGTAGTTGGCCGCCACGTTGCCCATCATCCGGTTGAGCGACATCAGGAATCGGACGGCCTGGTCCGGCCAGGCGGGGTCGTTGAGGACGCGCTCACGCACGGCGGGGAAGGTGCGGAAGAAGCCCGTCTCCGGTCCCGTGGCCAGCGCGCTGTGGCGGTCCAGGATCGACGCCGTGAGGGTCGTGCCGGACCGGCCGCTGCCCACGATGAAGATGGGGCTGGTGGCCGTGCCGGTGGAATCCGTCACCGGTCGTGGACGCGCCGTATCGGACGGCGGCCGGGGCATCGCGTCCATTCGCTCGAATGCTACAGCCGTGCGCGGATCGCTCATGGCTGGCCGCCGCCCGAGTCGGGACGTCGGTACAGCTCGGCGGTGGCGGCCGCGATCGGGCCCCAGGCCAGTTGCTCCGCCAGGAGCTGCGCGTGCGCACCCATGGCGTCGAGGTCGGCATCCAGGGCCAGCTCGAGTGCCTGCTTGAGAGCATCGGGGACGAGCGGGTCGTAGAGGATCGCCGCGTCCGGATCCAGCGTTTCCGGCAGGCAGCCCAGGGACGGCGCGATCACCGCGCGGCCGTAGCTCATGGCCAGGATCGCCGAACCGGACGTGAGGATGTCGCGGAACGGCAGCACGACCGCGTCCGCGGCACCCAGGAGGACCGGCAGCTCGTCGTCCGGGACGAAGCCCAGCCGCAGGTCCATGCGCGCATCCACGGCCGCTGCGGCCGTCAGCTCCTGCGCGTCGGCTTGGGTGGCCGGCTTGCCCGCGATCACCAGCCGGAGGTTGGGTCCCTGGACGTCACGGAATGTCGCGGCCAGGGCGGCCAGGCCCTTGTACGCACGCACCGCGCCGACGAACAGCAGCACTCTGGCATCCAGCGGCATGCCGAGACTGCGCCGTGCGTCGTCCCGCGTCCGGCTGGGCCCGTAGACGTTCACGTAGTTGCCGTGCGGGATCACGTGGAGCCGGGCCCGGTCACGGGCGCGGATCCCGTACGTCACGGTGACCGCCTCCAGGGCCGCCTGGCAGTGGCAGATGACCGCGTCCGAGAGGCTCACCAGCCGCCGATGCACGCGCGCGTTTGGCCCGGCCGTGCCAGCCCCATCGTGGTGGCCCAGGTTGTGGACGGTCCACACGATGCGCACGCCCAGGGCGCGCAGGATCCGCAACTGGCCAAGGAACAGCGCACCTCGGACGCGCGCGAAGCGCGCACTCGAGCCGTCTGCGCGCTGGCCCAGGTAGTTGTGGGTCCAGTGCAGGTGCACCACGGGCGCGCGTCCGTGGGTGAGCCACGAACGCAGGATCGCCACGGGATCGCGACCAGGAGCGCGCGCGCCGGAGACGGACACGCCGCGTGACTCCAGGGCGGCGCGCAGCTCGCGCTGGTACGGGTTGGCGTCGCCGAAATCGGGCAGGAAGAGCACGCGGATCGGGTCGGCATCGACCGCTCCGGCGTTGCTCGATCGCGGGCGCATGGTCACGTTCGGGAGCGTATCTCAGCGGGGCGGACCGTCGGGCTGAACTGCGATACTCGCCGCCAGATGAGCCTCCCCTTCTGGAACCCCTTCGTTCCCGCCGCCGCGCCTTCGGACGCCCCGGACGGCAGCGGCACCAGTCCGCGGCGTTTGCGTATCGGCATCCTGTCGTTCTCCAGCGCCCAGTTCGACTCGCGCAGCCTGCGCATCGCGCGGTCGGCCGTGGCGTGCGGCCACGAGGTGACCATCTATGCCCGCTGGGAGCCGGGGCTGGCACGGGAGGAGACCGCCGACGGCTACCGCATCGTGCGGCGGCCGAGTCCGCTCGGGCTTCTCCTGCCGTGGCGTCGTGCGCGGCGCATCGAGGGTCGCGACGGGTTCGGAGCGCCTCCTCGCAAACGGGCCACGCGCGAACGAACCGCCCACGCCCCCGCGGCGACGACGGCCGGCGCGGCGACGACGGCCGGCGCGCACGTGGCAACCGGCGCAGAGACGGCGGTCAGCGCAGCCACGGCGGTCAGCGCGCACGCGGCGCCCCAGGGCGCCACCTCGGCCAGGGTGACCCGTGGAGGAGCCGGGACACTCGCGATCCGTGCGCTGGGTGCCCCGTTGCGGCCGGTCCGGCGCGTTCGATCGCGCGTCACGCGCCGGCTACTGTCGCGCGTCAAGCCCTTCCCGCTGATGCCCATGGCCTGGGCCATCGCCCTGGACGACGTCCTGGAGCCCGCCGACATCTGGCACGGCATGTGGGCCACCAGCCTGCCGGCGCTCGCCCGGGCTCACTCGCGGCACGGCGGACGGACCATCTATGACTGCCGCGACATCCTGCTCCGGTCCGGGCACTACGAGCGCATGCCGCGAACTGGCCGGCGGTTCCTGGAGCGATTCGAGCGGCACTGGGCGCGCGCCTGCGACGCCATCATCACGGTCAACGAGTCGTACGCCGAAATCGCGGAGCGGCTCTTCGGCACCAGCCGGCCGGCGGTGGTCATGAACTGCCCGGAGCGCTGGGAGCCGCCGTCACCGCGCCCAGACCGCATCCGCCAGGCGCTCGGCATCTCGCCTTCGATCGATGTCGTGCTCTACCAGGGAAGCCTCAAGACCCACCGCGGGATCGAGGAGAGCATGCAGGCGATCCTGCTGGTGCCCAGGGCCTGCCTGGTGCTGCTGGGCTTCGGGCCCGACCGCGAGCGCTACCGGGCGCTGTCGGCGACGGAGCCGTACCGCGGTCACCTGTACGTTCTCGACGCGGTGCCCCCACAGGACCTGCTCGAGTGGTCCGCGTCGGCGGACGTGATGGTGATGGCCATCCAGAGCTCATCTCTGAACCACCGCTACACCACGCCGCAGAAGCTCTTCGAAGGGCTCGCCGCGGGCGTGCCGGTCGTCGCGTCGGACCTGCCCGGCATGGCGCCGATCGTGCGCTCCACGGGCGGCGGCGAACTGTGCGATCCCGCCTCACCGGAGTCAATCGCGGACGCACTGCAGCGCATCCTGGGAGCCTCCGCGGACGCGCGAGCCGCCTACGGCCAGCGGGCGCTGCAAGCCGCCCATGCCACGTACAACTGGGAGGCACAGCTGCAGGTCCTCGGCAAGGTCTACGGCCGGCTGCTGGCCTGAACTTCGCCGGATTGCTTCGCCGGATTGCTTCGCCGGATCAGCCCGGCCGGTGCACCCGGACGATGTCGTCGCGGGCTTCCACCTTCCAGCTCGGCTGCCTGGCCGCGACCATGGCGGCCACCTCCTTCACCGACGGGTAGTCGCCGGTACCGAACAGCCGCGCGTCGTCGATCAGGATCACGTCGTTGGCGTTGCCGCGCCCCAGGATCGTGGTGAGTTCCGCAAGCAGCGGCGTGTCCAGGCTCCCTCGGGCCGTCACGCCGCCCGACCAGTGCCCGTCCAGCCAGTACAGGATGGGTTCCGCGTGGTCCTTCACGATCTCCGGCAGGGTCGTGGCACTGTCCCCGTGGACGATGCTGACCTGCGGGTACGCGCGGAACCGCTTGGCCGCGGCATCACATAGCGCCTGGTCCAGCTCGATGGACCAGACGTGCTGGAAGGCGTCCCGGGTCGCCTCGACCATGTCGCCGCGGAGCGTGCCCGTCTCGATGAACAGCCGCAGGCCGAACCGGCTCGCATACCTCAGCACGACCGATTCCTTGTAGGCGTGCGGCGGCGGAATCGTCGGTCGGCCGCGCAACCGTGGCCACCAGTTGTTCCTGGCACGGCGGCGCACGCGGTCGAACTCGCGGCGGGTTCGCTTGGGGGCACGTCTCGACGCGCGCTTGACCAGTCTCAGAACCCGGGCCGCGGGCCGCGCCGCGCGGGAGTGCTTGATCCTGGCGAGTCGGCCCTGGTCCTGCTTCATGGCTCGGCCATCCTGAACGCCCCGGGAAAGTCGCGCAACCACGTCGTCGGTGCTCACTGCGGCGCGCCACGCACGCGACGGCACCAGGATACAAACCGGGTCCCTTTCGGTCCCCGTGGTAGGCTCGGCCGGTCGACACTGGAGGGGTTTTCAAGCTTGCAACCACGGGTTCTCGTCACCGGCGCGGGTGGGTTCATCGGCGGCCACCTCGTCTCGCGGCTGCTCCGCGAAGGCCATACGGATGTCCGGGCTGTGGATCTGAAGCCCTTCGACGAGTGGTACCAGCACTTCCCTGAAGCGGACAACCGGCAGCTGGATCTGCGGGTCCTGGACGCCTGCGTCGCTTCCGCCGAAGGTCGCGAGCAGGTCTTCAACCTGGCCGCGGACATGGGCGGCATGGGCTTCATCGAGAGCCACAAGGCCGAGTGCATGATCTCCGTGCTGATCAACACGCACATGCTCATGGCCGCCCGCGACGCCGGGGTCAAGCGGTACTTCTACTCGTCGTCCGCCTGCGTCTACGCGGCCGACAAGCAGACCGACGCCAAGGTGACGGCCCTGCGCGAGGCGGACGCCTACCCGGCCATGCCGGAGGACGGCTACGGGTGGGAGAAGCTCTTCAGCGAGCGGATGTGCCGGCACTTCACGGAGGACTTCGGCCTCGAGACGCGGGTCTCCCGGTACCACAACGTCTACGGTCCCCACGGCACGTATGACGGCGGCCGCGAGAAGGCGCCCGCCGCCATCTGCCGCAAGGTCATCGAGGCGCATCAGAGTGGTTCGGACGAGATCGAGATCTGGGGAGACGGCGAGCAGACGCGCAGCTTCATGTACATCGACGACTGCCTGGAGGGCACGCTGAAGCTGATGCGCAGTGACGTGCGCGAGCCGCTGAACATCGGCAGCAGCGAGCTGGTCTCGATCAACCAGCTGGTGGACATCGTGGAGTCCATCGCCGGCGTCAGCCTGAAGCGGCGCCACCGCCTGAACGCGCCACTCGGTGTCCGCGGCCGGAACAGCGACAACACGCTGATCAGGGAGCGACTCGGCTGGGAGCCGTCGATCTCGCTGCGTGACGGAATGGCACGCACGTACGCGTGGATCGCCGAGGAGATGGGGCTGGAGCGGGGCGTCACGGCCTCGCTCGCCGCGCATTGACTCGCGCGTGAACGCGCACCCAGGGGGGAAGCGCACCGGGAAGGCGCGCAGCCCCATGCGGTTCCTGCGCCGGCTCGCCGGCCGCCCGGCACCTCAACGTGCCCCAAAGGTGAAACAGCCCGGGCAGCCTCCCGCGTGGCCGGACGCCTGGAGAAAGCTGATCGAATGGCTGGAGGTGGACCTGGTGCTGGATGTCGGCGCGGGCCTCGGCCAGTACGGGACCACGCTGCGCAAGATCGGCTACGGCGGCCGGATCTGTTCGTTCGAGCCACTCAGCACCGCCAGGGCCAAGGTGCAGGAACGCGCCGCCGCGGACGCCGGCTGGTCGGTGCTGCCGTACGCGCTCGGCGAGGCGGACGGCTCCACCATCCTGCACGTGGCCGGCAACTCCGGCAGCAGCTCCATCCTGGACATGCTGGAACGCCACCGGGCAGCAGCACCCGTCTCTGAGTACGTCGGCGAGGAACGCGTGGACGTGCGGCGCCTCGACGGCATCCTGGACCAGGTGTTGGGTTCCGCGTCGCACGTATTCCTCAAGCTGGACGTTCAGGGGTACGAGCTGGCCGTGCTGCGTGGTGCGGGCGATCGGTTGGCCACCTTCGTTGGCATGCAGCTGGAGCTGTCGACGGTGCCCCTCTATGCCGGCGCGCCGTTGCGCGGCGAGGTGGAGGAGTTCCTGGCCGGCGCGGGGTATGCCCTGGCCGGCGTGAAGCAGGGTTTCTCCGATCCCAGGACCGGCCAGATGCTCCAGCTGGACGGAGTCTTCGTCCGGCGGGATCTCCTGCCGTGAACGGCCGCGCGTGGGCCGCAGCCTCCCGGCCACGCTGACGCGCGTCGGAGACGCATGAGTCCGAGACAACGTCGCAGCGTGCCGTCACGTGTCGCCGGTGCGCTCCTGCGGTGGAGCGGCAGGCGGGTGGTCATCCCGCGGGAAACCATCGGGTCACAGGAGTACGCGCGTCGCTTCGGCGGCGTGTGGCACACGGCCTACCCCGCGGCCGGACGCGTGTCGCGACGGCCGGCCATCCAGTACGGGCCCCGGATCGCCGACTTCGAGTCGGCCGTGGACCCCGTGCCGGAACTCGGTGTGCTGGAGCTCAAGAAGGGCCACGTCGTCGGCGTGGAAGGCTGGATCGTGTCGCGGGAGGGCCAGCTGCTCCCCGAGCACACCTGGTACGGGACGCACACCGCGGACATGGAGCATCGGCTCCGTCGCGCGCGGCAGCCGCAGCGCGTGGTCCAGCTGCGCGGCACCGCGCTTTCGCTGGGCACACGGTCCGCCAACTCGAACTACGGCCACTTCCTCCTGGACAGCGTGGGGAGGCTTGCGCTGGTGAAGCAGGCCGGCATCCGCATGGAAGGGATCGACCACGTCATCGGCGCGGTGCCGAATCAGGCGGCCATGCGGATCCTTCAGCGTGCCGGCGTCCCACTCGATCGCTTCATCGCCGCCACGGATGGCGTCTCCATCCAGCCGGACGTGCTGCTGGCGCCCACGTTCCCGGGCACCCGCCGCAACTACCAGCCCTGGCTGGTTGAGTTCCTCCGCGGCACGATCACGGCCCCCACGCAGGCTGGCCGGCGCCTGTACATCCAGCGCAAAGCCACCCGCCGGGTCCTCAACGAGGCAGAGCTGCTGCCCGTGCTGGCGGGCCACGGGTTCGAGCTGTACGACCCCGGTGAGCACGACGACCCACCGGCCGATTTTGCCGCCGCCGCCATCGTCGTGGGTGCGCACGGCGCGGGCCTCGCCGACCTGGCCTTCTGCCGCCCGGGTACGTGTGTCCTGGAGCTGATCCCGGAAGACCACGTGATGCCCTACTGGTACACCGTGTCGGAGGCCGGGGGCCTTCGCTATGGCTACCTCATCGGCGACGCCCACCCGTCGCCCCTGGGTGCCAGCAAGTCAGATCTCACGGTGGACGCCCAGGACTTCAGCACGGCGCTCGCGGACACGGTCCGTGCCGCGGAGTCGCGGACGTAGGGCCGGCAGGGTCAGCGCGCGAAGGCGAACGTGATCGGACCGCCCGCCTCGTTGCTCAGGCGCTGACGGACTCGCTCAGCCGCTGGCCGTACTGGCGCTCGTAGTAGGCGTCCCACTCACCGGACCGGGCGGCCTCCCACCACGGGCGGTTGTCGCGGTACCAGTGGACCGTCTCCACCAGTCCGTCCTCGAAGGGAACCTTGGCGGTCCAGCCCAGCGCCTCGCACGCGCCGCCGGCCATCGCGTAACGGCGGTCGTGGCCGGGACGATCGGGCACGCTGCGAACCAGCGACCAGGGCTTCCCCAGCGTCTCGAGGATCACCGTGGTGATGGCGCGGTTGGTGCGCCCGGAACCCCCGGGCAGGTTGTAGACGGCGCCGGGCTCGCCGCGATCCAGGACCAGGCCGATACCGTCGGCGTGGTCGTCGACGTGGAGCCAGTCGCGCTCCTGGAGCCCGTCCCCGTACATCGGCAGCTCGTGGTCGTCGAGCGCATTGGTCACGAACAGCGGGATCAGCTTCTCCGGGTACTGGTACGGCCCGAACGTGTTGGCGCCGCGCGTGACCACCACGTCCAGCCCGAAGGTGCTGTGGTACGAGCGAGCCAGCACCTCGCCGGCGGCCTTGGCGGCCGCATAGGGACTGCGTGGCGCGATGGGATCCGCTTCCACGCTGCGGCCTTCCTTGATGTCGCCGTAGACCTCATCCGTGGAGACCTGGAGGAACCGGATCGGCGCCTTCGCGGCACGCTCCCGGGCCGCCTCCAACAGCACGTGGACGCCGATCACGCCGGTGCGCAGGAACGCCTCCGCGTCCAGGATCGAGCGATCCACGTGACTTTCCGCGGCGAAGTTGAGGATCGCGTCCACGTCCCCCACCAGTGGCCGCACGTCGTCCGCCTCGGCGATGTCCCCGCGCACGAACTCCAGCCGGTGCGCGACCCTCGGATCGTCCGACACCGGCGCCAGGTTGGCCAGGTTGCCGGCATAGGTCAGCTTGTCCAGCACCACGATGGTGTCGTCCGTGGCGGCGATCCGGCGCCGCACGAAGGCACTACCGATGAACCCGGCACCGCCTGTTACCAGCAGCTTCATCGCGGCTTTCCCCCGGCGACCACGGCGGGTGGCGCGACCGTCAGGCCGGTGCCAACCGCCTGGGCCGCCATTTCGCTCGAGTGCAACAGGGATTCGATGGTCCCCGCGTCCGACCAGTGGCCGGTGTACTCCTTCCAGAACAGCCCGCCGTTGGGGATGTAGTGGTTGAGCACGTCGGTGATCTCGAACTCCCCGCGGAGCGACGGCACCAGCGTGTCGATCACGTCGAACGCATCCCGGCGCAGGAAGTACACGCCGATCGGGATCAGGTTGCTCTTGGGGTGCTCCGGTTTCTCCTCGAAGCGCACCACGTTGCCGTCCGCGCCGAACTCGGCCACGCCGAAACGCTCCGGATCCGGCACCTGGTAGAGCAGCGTGCCCGCCCCCCATGGGCCCGAGTCGAACGCGGACGCCACGTCGACCAGCGGATCGCCGCGCAGCACGTTGTCGCCGAGCACGACGCACAGGCTGTCGTCGCCGATGAAGTCGCGCGCCAGCCCGATCGCATGGGCGATGCCCAGGGCTCCGCGCTGGAATCGATAGGTCAGGTCCAGGCCGAAGTCGGAGCCGTCCGCGAGCAGCTCCACGATGTCGCCGATGCTGCGCCCGCCCAGGATGACCATCACCTCGCGGATGCCCATGCCGCGCAGCGTGTCGATCGGGTAGTAGATCATCGGCCGGTCGTAGACCGGGAGCAGGTGCTTGTTGGTGACCTGCGTGAGGGGGTAGAGCCGCGTGGCAGTGCCGCCCGCCAGGATCAGGCCCTTCATGAGGGACGCGGACCGGCGGCCACGGCGGCTGGCTGGGCAGACATGCGGGCGACCCTCCTTGGACCCTGCGCGAAACGTTCGCCCGGATCATACGCAGCCGGTCGAGACCGGCTCCACGGACCGGAACGGCTCACACTGACATACTCGGGCTCCCCGTGAACTTCGCGACGCTGACGTACGCCGTGTTCCTCCTTGTGGTGGTGACCGCGTACTGGCTCATCCCACGCCGCGCCGGGCGCTGGTTCCTGATCGGGGCCAGCCTGGTCTTCTACGGCTCGTGGAACCCGGTCTACGTGCCCGGGTTCGTGCTCCTGGTGGTGGCCAACTACCTGCTGGGCCTGCTCGCGGCCAGGCCGGGACGTGCGCGCCTTGCCGTGGTGCTTGCCGTGCTGGTCGACATCGGCATCCTGGCCGTCTTCAAGTACCTCGACTGGGTGCTCGGCTCGTCCGTCAGCCTGATCCACTTCCTGACCGGTGCCGACGTGACGTGGGGCCCGCTGGCGCTGGGCCTGCCGCTGGCGATCAGCTTCGTCACGTTCACCACGCTGGCCTACGTGATCGACATCGCCCGTGGCGGTCCGCCGGAGCGCAACTTCGGCCGCTTCGCGCTCTTCGTGAGCTTCTTCCCGCACCTCATCGCCGGCCCGATCATGCGGGCGCACGAGTTCCTGCCGCAGGTCCGCCGCACCCGGCCGTTCTCACCGGTGCTGGTGGACAGGGCACTGCCGCTGCTGGTCGGCGGCCTGCTCAAGAAGACCGTCGGCGACAACCTGGCTCCGATCGTCGAGCACGCCTTCGCCAGTCCCGGCCAGGTCGGCACCGTCGGGCTGTGGATCGGCGTGGTGGCCTTCGCCTTCCAGATCTTCTTCGACTTCAGCGGCTACTCGGACATGGCGCTGGGATCCGCCTGGCTGCTGGGCTTCGAGCTGCCGCTGAACTTCAACTGGCCCTACCGCAGCAGCAGCATCCAGGAGTTCTGGCGGCGCTGGCACATGACCCTCAGCCGCTGGCTGCGCGACTACGTCTACATCTCGCTCGGCGGCAACCGGAAAGGACGCGTCCGAACCTACGTCAACCTGCTGGTCACCATGCTGCTTGGCGGCCTCTGGCACGGCGCGGGGTTCACGTTCGTGATCTGGGGCGCTTGGCACGGCGTGGGCCTGGCGGTGCATCGCTACTGGCGCGAGCGCCTTGGCAAGCGTGACGTCATTCCACGGACCGTCGCCTGGGCGCTGACCTTCGTCTTCGTGCTGTGCGGCTGGGTCTTCTTCCGTGCCGCGGACCTCTCCACGGCCGTGACCTACCTCTCGCGGATGGTCATCCCATCCGGCGGGAAGATGCTGTTCTCGTTCACCGGCACGCTGGCGATGCTCGCCATCCTGGGCGCGCTGGTCGCGGGTCAGTGGCCGGGCTGGTGGCAGTGGCTTCGCTCGCTGGCGCCCGACCGATCGCGACGCCGGTACCTGGCCTACGGGACCGCGGTGACCGTGGCCGTCGCACTGTTGCCGGTGCGAACCATCGCCTTCATCTACTTCCAGTTCTGATGACCGCCATTCCGTCCCTGGTCGTCCCGCCGCGCGATCGCGGGCGTCGGATGCCGCGGCTGCTGGTGGTGCTGCTGCTGATCCTGCTGCCGCTGGTTGCGCTGGAAGCCGGCGTTCGCATCCTGGTGGCCACCGGCCGGCTGCCGGTCGCGGCCGCGCACCTGGGCAACGTGGAGTACGCGTGGGCCAGCCTGGCGCGCCGCGGGACGGCGGACGTGATCCTCTTCGGCGATTCCATGACCCAGCAGGGCATCGATCCAAAGACGCTGGCGGACCAGCTGGAGCCGCTGGTTGGCCACCGGCCGAGCACCTTCTCACTGGCGAGCCCGGGCGGCGGCTTCGGCGTCAACCTGGGACTGGCGGAACAGCTCGCGCGTGAGGGCCGCCTGCCCAAGGTGGCCATCGTGGGCGTCTCGTACAGCTCCATCGAGACGGACAGCACGTTCCAGGACGCGTTCGCGCCCAGCCCCATGGGCCAGCTCTTCACGGATTGCTCCCGCGAGTCCGGCCTGGACAACGTGGTCAGCTGCAAGGCGTCGGAGGTCTCCATGCTGTGGCGCTGGCGCGGCCGCATGAAGCGCGTCCTGGGCTCGGTGCTGCATCCACTGGCGACGGGCTCCATCAAGGCGCCTGGGGGCTTCCTGGTGCGCCCTGACGGCTTCCGTGAGGGCAAGCCGTCGACGGTGGCGGAGATCCAGGCGCAGATCCCGCAGGCACTGGCGGACCAGCCCGCCAACTTGGCCGTCGGGGCGGGCGTGGAGGACTCGTTCGTGAGCCTGGTGCGGACGCTGGTGAACGGCGGCACCACGGTCGTGCTGGTCGGCGTGCCGGTGTCGCCGGTCTACCAAGCTGCGCTGGCCACGGCGCGCCCGGCCTGGGAGGGACAACGGCTGGCCGCCGTCGCGCAACTCTCCGCCGCGGCCGGCATGCCCATCGTGGACCCGGTCAGCCTGGGCTCGTGGTGGACCGACGGTTCGTCGCGCGACGTGAACCACCTCTCCAAGCAGGGCGCGCCGCTCTTCGTGCAGCAGCTGATGTCCATGCCTGCGTTCGCCGATCCGATCGTGGCCCGGCTGCGTGCCGCCGGCAGTTGAGCAGATGGGCGTGAACCAGCACTGCCCGATCTGCGGCGTGGAACTGTCCAGCGATCCGCGCTACCCGCGCAAGCTCTGCGGCCGCTGCGGCCTGCGAGCGCGTGACGAGCTCGGCCGGCCGCTCCGCTTCAGCAACACCACCCTGCTGGCTGCGGGCTTTCTGGCCGAGGTCGACGATAACGGCACGTGGCGCCCGCGGGAGAACGGGCAGTGCTGGGTGGATGGCCGCGCGTGCATCGCCGATGAGCATCGCTTCGGCGGCATCGTGATCCAGACGCTCGCGCCATGACCGTTGCCGTCGTCGTCCGGCCGTTCGGGTATTGACCCTCCGCCCCGGACCCCCGATAGTCCGGCCGGTGAGCCTGGGGTCGGCCGGGAAAGGCCGAGGGCCACGGAGGTACAGATGAGATCAGGGTTGTTCACGTCGCAGCGTCGACTTGTCCCCAACTGGGGTCTTGCCATGGCAGGGGTGATGCTCGCCACCGGCCTCGTCGCGATGACCCCGCTGACCGTTGCGGCCTCCTCGACGCCGTACAACACCAACCTTGTCAAGAACAGCAAGGCCGAGAGCGGCGTCACCCACTGGGACACCTTTCCGGATGGCAGCTTCGGGACCGTGAAGTACGGCGTGTCGGGCCTTGGCTATCCCTCGACCTACACCGCCAGCCAGATGGGCGGCGGCAAGCACTTCTTCTGGGCCGGCCCGTACGACTCCGTCTATAGCGGCTGCGGTGACGCCCACCAGCAGATCCTTCTGACCGGCATTGGCTCGTCGATCGACAGCGGCAACGTGAAGGTGAAGCTCTCGGGCTACGCGGGAACCAATGGGGCGGCGTCGCTCAACGCACATCTGGACGTCTACTTCCGGAATGCGCAGAACCACTCGGTTGCCAGCAACGGCATCACCAAGGTTGCGTCAAGCACCAACGAGCAGTACAAGCACATCAAGGCGTCCAAGGTGCTGTCCAAGCACACCCGGATCCTGGATGTGCACCTGTGGGCCGACGGGGACGACATCTCCTCGACCAACTGCCAGGCGTTCTGGGACAACATCTCGGTGTCCCTGGTTTCGGCCTGATCTTCTCGCGACGGTCCAATTCGGGCACCTGAGGGTGGCGGAGTTCGCTCCGCCACCCTTCTTCGTCGCCCGGCTAGCGATCGAACGTGTAGTCGTACTTCTTGAGATAGGCGCTGAACGCCTCTTCGGCGATCTGACGGGCGGCCGGCGTGTACCACTCCCGGAAGTCGCGGCCCTCGCGTGACACGGTCTGGTTGACCACGGGAATCTCCAGGTGCTCCGCGATGCCGACGCGACGCAGCAGCTCGTCGAAGGTCTCCTGGAGCCGTTCGAAGCGCATCACCGCATCCACGCCTTCCAGCCAATCCACGTGCTTGCGCGACTGCTTCGGCAGGATCCGGCCAAGCGGCCCGCGGCGGGGCCGGCGATACCGGTTGACCAGCCACGCCTCGAATTCCTCGGGCGCGCCGGTCATGCGGGGGTCGCCCTGGATGTAGCCGGCGGCCGTCTTGACCACGCCGGACTGGTCACCGGCGCGCACCGGCAGAAAGCGCAGGTACTGCGAGACCAGCCAGTCGAACGGGTTGCGGACGGTGCCCGCCACCAGCATGCCCAGGCGGTCGTGGGGCGTCAGGACGCTGTGCGCCAGCAACTGCGGCAGCGTGTTGTGTTTGCGCGGCACGATGATCGTGCCGGACGCGTTCTTGATCGGCACCGCGGGCAGGTATTCGCCGCCGGCCGAGTCGACCAGCACCTTGCCCACGGCGGTGCAGCCGGTGTGCGGCACCATGATGAAGAGGAAGCTCTTGTCGCGGACCAGGATCGCCATCAGGCGGCTCCGACCGCCGTGGTGACCGACGAACCGACCGTGCCCGCCGGCGACCCCGGCGCAGCTTCCAGCCCGAGCAGGACCGCCGCGATCCGCTCGCCGGCGTGGCCGTCCCAGAGGGGCGGCCCGTCCCCGTGGCGCGCCAGCTCCCCGTTGAGTGCCGCGTCCACGGCCGCACCAAGGCCCTCCGGCGTGACCAGGCGGTTGGTGCCGTGCGTGATCGTGATCGGTCGTTCCGTGTTCGGCCGCAAGGTGAGACATGGCACGTCGAGGATGGTGGTCTCCTCCTGGATGCCGCCTGAGTCCGTGATCACCACGGCCGCGCCGCGTACCAGCGAGATGAAGTCCAGGTACCCGAGCGGGTCGATGACATGCATGCCGGGCACGTCCAGCAGGCCGACGCGCTCCAGCATCTGCCGCCCTCGCGGGTGGACCGGAAAGACCATCGGCAGCCGCTCCCCCACGTCCCGCAGCGCGGCGACCAGGCGTGCCGCGGCCGCGGGCGTGTCCACGTTCGCGGGCCGGTGGAGCGTGGCGACGGCATAGCGTTCCGGCAGGCCCAGCCGGGCGCGAACGGGCACCGGATCGAAGCGGTCCAGGTGGGCCAGCAGCGTGTCGATCATGGGGTTGCCAACCAGGTGCATGCGGTCCGCCGGCACGCCCTCGCGCGCAAGGTTGTCCAGGCCCTCCGGGCTGGTCACGAACAGCAGGTCGGAGAGCGTATCGGTGACGCGGCGGTTGATCTCCTCGGGCATGCTGTCGTCGAAGCTGCGCAGGCCGGCCTCGACGTGCGCGATCGGGATGCCCAGCTTGGCGCACACCAGCGCCGCGGCAAGCGTGGAATTCACGTCGCCGTACACGATCACGCGCTGAGGCGGCCGGGCCAGGAACTCCTGCTCCAGCGCGACCATGAGCGCCGCGGTCTGCGCGGCGTGGCTGCCGGAGCCCACGCCCAGGCTGACGTCGGGCGCCGGCAGGTCAAGGTCGTGGAAAAAGACGTCGGACAGGAGCGGGTCGTAGTGCTGTCCGGTGTGGACCAGCCACTGGGTCGCGCCCCCCGCCGCCAGCGCGCGCAGCACGGGCGCGGCCTTGACGAAGTTGGGCCGGGCGCCGACGACGTGGACGAGCGCGTCGGATCGTGGCGCGTGGGTGACGGTCGGCATCGCGATTGAGGATAGGGCGGATCGGCAGGGACAGGGTCAGGTGGACGGCGCCAGTTCCACCCCGACCTGCGCGTATAGCTGCCGGTAGCGCTGGCCATTGCGCTCCAGTGTTCGCTCGGCGAGGATCCACTCCCGTGCGGCGGCGCCCAGCTTTCGGCGCATGCCGGCGTCCGTGACCAGGGGATCCAGCACCTCGGCCAGGTCGTGCGCGTCACCGACGGCAAAGCTGAGTCCCGTGATGCCATCCTGGATCGGCTCCATCAGGGCCGGCAGGCGGCTCACCACGATCGCGCTGCCGGACGCCATGGCCTCCATCGGCTTGAGCGGCGTGACCAGCGCCGACACGCGCGAGTCGATGCGCGGCACCACGAAGATGTCCATCAGCTGGTAGTAGCCGCTGATCTCCGCGTTGGGGATGCGGCCGGGGAGTTCCACCACGTCCGCAAGGCCGGCCTCATGGACGTGCCGGGCCACGGCGGCACGCGTCGGGCCATCGCCGATCAACAGGCCGCGAACCCGGCGCCCGCGGTCGCGCAGTCGCCCGATCGCGTCGACCAGCGTGCCGAAGTCCTCGTACGCCTCGAACGACGAGATGTACCCGATCACCACCTGGTCCTCGTCGATGGCGAACCGCGCGGCCAGCTCACGGTGGCGCGGCCCAGGCTGGAAACGCTGCGTGTCCACGGCATTGGGAATCACCGCGATGCGCGCCGCGTCCACGCCGCGGGCCACCAGATCCGCCTTCATGCCCTCCCCCAGCGTCACCACGGCGTCCGCGGCGCGCATCACCTCCGTGTCCGCCCGGCGCGTCAGAAGGTAGTGGTCGGCATCGTCGGTCTCGTCCTCCGTCGCCAGCCAGGTTTCCTCGCGGAACCCGCGCACCTCGTAGACCGCCGGCACGTCCAGCCAGCGCGCCAGCTGAAGCCCCAGGCGGCCGAGACGGAACGGGGTGGCCGGATGGATGACCGCCGGCCGCAGACGCTCGGCCAGTTCCGCCGCCAGTTCGGCATGCGCATCGGCGGCACTGTTCGCGTCGTCGGGTCGTTCCGGCAGCCAGGTGAACGGCGTCCCGTCCAGCGTCTTCTGGCGCTCCTCGTCCGGCCGGCGTCCCACAGGCTTGCTCACCAGCACGTGCGGGTCCAGGCCTGCGGTTCGTTGCGCAGCCACGATGTCCCGGGTGCGCACCGTGTAGCCGGACTGGACGTCTTCCAGGGATTCCTGGACCAGCAGCAGGGAGCGGCCGGGCACGGAAGCCGAGCTCCCCGCCGGCCTTGGTCGGACGATCGCTCGCTGCGGCGCGAATCGGTTCTCCAGGGCATCCAGGCGTGCATACAGTCCGTCGGCCCCTCGATCGGTCGGCCAGCCATGGCGCACGGCACCGAGCGCGGCGTGAGCGGCGGCATATCGGCCCGTCGCCGTGGCCGCCTGCGCCCGCAGATACAGGGTCGCCCGCGCCCGTTCACGACCACCTGCGTCCACATCGATGCCGCGTGCCAGCTCCAGCGCCGGTTTCGGCGCGTCTATGCGCAGCAGCAGGTCCGCGACCGCCAGCCGCAGACCGTCATTGGTCGCCGTGTCGCCCGTCTGGATTGCCAGCCTGCGCGCCTGCTCCTGCTTGCCGGCGGACCACAGCCCCACGATTCGGGCGATTGCGAGACTTCCGTGAAGCGCGCGCCCCGAGCGCCGCGGCGGCGCGGCCAGCAGGAGCCATGAGACGGCCGGTCGCAGCGGTCCCCGCGCAGCGGACGCGCCGCGGAACAGCGTCCGGGCCAGGGTCAGATCGCGCAGCATGGGCGGCACAGCATCTGTTGAGGCAGGGCTCCTTGAGGGGAGCCCCGAGTATGCCAGCCAAACCCGCCAGCGCGCGCCGCCGCCAGGGCCAAGCGGGCCATCAGTGCTATCGTCGGTGGCTGTGACACGAGTCGGCATCATCGGACTCGGGTACGTCGGCCTTCCCCTTGCGACAGCCTTCGCCGAGGTCGGGGTGGACGTGCTCGGAGTGGACGTTTCAGCCACCAAGGTGGACGCGGTCAACGCAGGGACCTCGTACATCGAAGATGTCGATTCCGGGTTGCTGGTGAAGCTGCTGGCCAGCGGCCACCTGCGCGCCTCGACCGATCCGTCGGGCCTGCGCGAGTGCGACGCGATCCTCATCTGCCTGCCAACGCCGCTCGATGAGCACCGCAATCCGGATCTCAGCTACGTGATCGCCGGCGCCGAGATGGCTGCCGCGAACCTCGGGCGCGACGCCCTGGTGGTCCTGGAATCCACGACCTACCCAGGCACCACGCGTGAAGTCGTCAAGCCCATCCTGGAGCGGGACGGCCGCGTCGTCGGCGACGATATCTTCCTGGCCTTCAGCCCGGAACGCGTCGATCCCGGCAACGGGCACTTCGGCGTCCGCAACACGCCCAAGGTGGTCGGCGGCCTGACGGCCGAGTGCACGCGGCGTACCGCGGAGCTCTACGGGCGCATCTGCGAAACGGTCCACGTGGTCTCCACCCCGGAGAGCGCGGAGATGGCCAAGATCCTGGAGAACACCTTCCGCGCGGTGAACATTGCCCTGGTCAACGAGATGGCCATGCTCTGCGACCGCATGGGCATCGACCTGTGGGAGTCGATCGGCGCCGCCTCCACCAAGCCGTTCGGCTTCATGCCGTTCTGGCCCGGACCGGGGCTCGGCGGCCACTGCATCCCCATCGACCCGTTCTACCTGACCTGGCGCGCCAAGGCGTACGACCTGACCACGGAGTTCGTGGAGCTGGCCGGGCGGGTCAACTCAAACATGCCGTACTACGCGGTCCAGCGGGTGGTTCGTGCCCTCAACCATGACGGCCGCGCAGCCAACGGTGCCAAGATCCTGCTGCTCGGCGTGGCCTACAAGCCCAACGTCAGCGACATGCGCGAGAGCCCGGCGCTCAAGCTGCTGGAACTGCTGCGCGCCGAGGGCGCGGACGTGGAGTACCACGATCCGCACGTGCCGGAACTGCGCAAGGAAGGCCTGAAGTCCGTGCCGCTCACCGTGGAGCGCATCAAGGCGGCGGATTGCGTGGTCATCGCCACGGACCATCGCGCGGTGAACTACGCGCCAGTGGTGGACCACGCGCGACGGATCATGGACCTGCGCAACGCCGTCCGAAAGAGCCTCAACGGCGACCCCGCCGGCCCCGTGCCGGCCAACGTGGACGTGCTTTAGCCGCTCAGCCGAGGGGCACTCCCAGGCGCGCGTAGATCTCTCGGTAGCGCTGCCCGTTGCGGGCCAGCGTCCGCTCCCGCTCCACCCAACTGCGCGCCGCGTCACCCAGCCGATGGCGTTCTCCCGGGTCCAGCACCAGCCGCTCCAGAACGCTCGCGAGGTCCGTGGCGCTGCCCGGGTCGAAGGTCATGCCCGTCTGGCCGTCCGTAATCGTTTCGGTGAGCGCGTCGAGACGGCTCACGACCAGGGCCCGTCCGCTGGCCATCGCCTCGAGCGGCTTGAGCGGCGTGACCAGCTGCGAGAGCCGGCTGGCCACGCGCGGGACCACGAACACATCGATCAGGCGATGGTGGCGCGGCACGTCCGCGTGCGGGATGCGGCCGGGCATGGCCACCACGCCCTCCAGATCCAGCTCCGCGACCTGCCGCAGGATGTCCGGCCGCGTGGAGCCGTCGCCGACCAGCAGGCCCCGGACGCGGCGTCCGCGCGCCCGAAGGATGGCGATGGCGTCGACGAGCGTGGCGAAGTCCTCGTACGGCTGGAACGAGGAGATGTAGCCGACCACCACCTCGTCACGGCCGATGCCGTACTGCTCGGCCAGCGCCTGGTTCCGCGGACCGGGCCGGAAGAGCGCCGTGTCCACGGCATTCGGCACGATGGACACGTTGGCGGCGGCTGCTCCGCGGCTCACCACCTCTGCCTTCATCTGCTGCCCGAGCGTGACCACGGCCGCCGCCTCGCGCATGGACTCCGAGTCGGCACGCCGCGACAACCTGGCGTGGTCGACGTTCTCGTCCTCGTCGTGGCTGATGCGCCAGAACTCGTCCCGGAAGCCGCGCACCTCGTAGACCAGCGGCAGGCCCGACCAGCGCGCCACCGCCCGCCCGAGATTGCCGACCGTTGGCGGCGTGGCTGCGTGGACCACCGCCGGCTCGAGCTCGATCACCACGTCGGCGACCAGGTTGGCGAGCTCCGTCCACGACGTCCGACTGAATCGGCGCATGCCGACGGCGCCCCGAAGCCAGCGATAGTCGACGTCATCGATGCGGCGACTGAGGACGCCATCCGGCGGCTTGGAACCGACCACCAGGACGGTCGGCTCCAGGCCCGCGAGGCGCTGCGCCGTGGCAACCTGGTGTGTCCGGATGGTGTAGCCGGACTGGTTGTCGCCCAGCGACGCCTCCACCAGGTGGAGCACGCGTCCCGGCTTGCGCTTCATGCCCGGAGGCATGGTCCGCGTGATCGCCGGCACCACCGCATACCGCTCGACGATCTGGTCCAGGCGGCGCTGTTCGGCGATCGCCTCGGCGTCCTCCGGACCCTCGTCGATGACCTGGTCCAGTGCGGCGCGTGCCTCCGCGTAGCGGCCAAGTGTCCGCGCCGTGCGAGCGTGCAGCAACTGCCAGTTGCGGCGGAGCGGCTGGCGCTCCCCGGACGGCAACGGCTCGGCCACGATGTTGAGCGCGTCTCGGGGCTCGCCGTGGTCGGCCAGCCAGGTGGCCATGGCCAGGCGTGGCCGCGCACCCGGATTGGCGCCACGCTCGATCGCGAACTGGTGCGCGTCCGCTTCGTGGCCCAGCGTGGCGAGTGCCGCGACCCGGATCCCGGCCAGCCAGGCGGCCTGTCGACCGCCGTGACTGCCCGCCGGAAGGCGCATCAACCCGCGTGCGGCCAGGCTCCGCGGCCGTGGACCCATGCGCCGGGCAATGTGGCGCGCGGTGCCACGAAGCGTCGGTCGATGGGCCTCACGGAGCAGGCGGCGGAAGCGCAATGGTGACTCCTCGGAAACGTGCAGGCCCCATCTTCCGGCATAGTGGCGATATGGCCTCTTCCGGCGCCGTGTGGATCGACCTGACCAACTCCCCGCACGTGCTCTTCTTCCGCCCGATCCTGCGCCGCCTCGACGACGCGGGCGTCGAATCCGTGGTCACCGCGCGCGACTTCGCGCAGACGCTCGGGCTGCTGGAGCTGTACGGGATCCCGCACGCCGTCATCGGTCGGCACGGCGGCGCGGGCCTCGGCGGGAAGATGGTGGGCCTTGCCAGGCGCTCGGGCGCCTTGGTCCGCTTCTCGCAGGGCCGCAAGCTGCGCCAGGCCGTCAGCCACGGCTCCAACGACCTTGCGGTGGCGGCAAGGTTCCGTCGTCTGCACAGCACGGTGCTCCACGATTACGAGGGCGCCGCCACCATGCACCGCGTTAACTTCCGCCTGGCCAGCAAGGTGATGGTGCCGGACGTCATCCCGTTCGCGGCGCTCGAGCGTTTCGGCCTGGACCGGCGCCGCTACCGGCCCTACGCGGGGATCAAGGAGCAGGTCTCGCTGGCGGACTTTGAGCCTGATCTGGGCGTGCTGAGGTCACTCGGCCTGGACGAGACACGGCCGGTGGCCGTTCTGCGACCTCCGGCCACCATGAGCCTCTACCACCGCGGCATCGCCAACGAGCTCTTCGGCGACGTCCTGACGCACCTCGGTGCATCGGGGGCGCAGATCGTGCTGCTGCCGCGGACCGTTGACCAGGGCAAGGAGTTCGCGGGGGCCAAAGGGGTCACGGTGCCGGAGAAGCCGGTCGATGGTCCATCGCTGGTCTATCTCGCGGACCTGGTGGTCTCGGCCGGCGGCACCATGAACCGGGAAGCCGCGCTTCTCGGAACACCGACCTGGACCACGTTCGCCGGCGAGATGGGTGCGGTCGACAAGGCCCTCGTTGAGCGCGGCCAGATGCGCATCCTGGAGCGCCCGGAGCAACTGGTGCTGGAGAAGCACACGCCGCAGCCGCCGAAGTTCGAGGCGATCGCGGACGCCGTGACCGAGGAGATCCTCCGCCGCTGAGGGTCAGGCGGAGAGGCGAAGGCCCTCGTAGAGGCCGAGCAGCGCAACTGCCTGGCGCTCCCAGGAATAGGGGCCGTGCGCGGCTGCCAGGCACGCCTGGCGATAGGCCGCGCGGCGTTCCGGCGTGGCGTCCAGGATCAACAGGATGGCCCGCGCGATGTCGGCCGAATCGTTCGGGTCGCAGAGTTCGCCGCAACCGGTCTCCCGCACGATCGGAGCCATTCCCGGCAGGTCGCTGGCCACCACCGGCACGCCGGCGCCCATCGCGTCGAACAGCTTGGTCGGCGTGTTCAGCCGGTGGTTGAGCGTGTCGCCCTGGACCGGCATGGCCGAGATGTCCGCGGCAGCGATGCTCGGCAGGATGTCCTGCGGTGCCACGCCGCCGACGAAGTAGATCCTTTCCGCGTGGGGAAGCTTCGTGGCAGCCTCTCGATAGCGCCGCTCCTCCGTGCCGAAGCCCGCCATGACGAGCGCGCTCTCCGGCACCAGCCCGATGGCAGCCATCAACTCATCGATGCCGCGGCCGGCCATGAACAGGCCCAGGTAGAGCACGACCCGCGTGCCCGGATCCAGTCCCAGCTTCTGGTGCCAGAGGCGGACCGGCGGATCGGGCGGCGTGTAGTCCGGGGGCCCGTTCATCACGATGGTGGCCGTCCGCTCGAAGCTCTTCTCCAGCACGTCCGCGTACGGGCGGCTGACGGAGATCAGCGCGTCGACGGACCGCGCCCAGCTGCGCTCGCGCCGCTCCAGCAAGCCGCGCCACGGACCCGGCAGGCGAGCGAACCGGGCGCTCTGTACGTCCAGGTCGCGCGAGTCGTAGACCGCCAGCCCACCGGCACGCCGCCGCAGCTCGATCGCGACCGGGAGGGCCACCAGTCCTTCTGCCTGCCACACGTCCACGAACCCGACCGCTCGGGCAATGTCGCGCGCCCAGATGCGCGTGAGGCGCAGGTAGCGTGCCGCCTGGGCGCCGCGGCCCGCAGAGGCAGCGATCAGCCGGCGCATCCGTGCGGCGCGGCTGAGCGGTCGCGCATCCGGCAGATGTTCGCCGTCCGGCAGCCTGGGCTTGGGCAGCCATTTCATCGGATCCGGTTGGGCCACGCGGACGACGCGGAAGCCCTGGTCCTGCGCCGTGGCCGGAAGCCCTTCCTGGGCTCGCGCCACGACGGTCACGTCATAGCCCGCGTCGGACAGCGTGCGCGCCATCTTCCAGGCCCGCGAGTCCGTCAGGAACGGATTGTTCAGCAGCAACGCAACGGATTTCGGGCGCCGCTGTTCACCACTCACGCGGGACGCTCCGCAAGCCCTCGGTAGAGCGCCAGCAGGCCGCCGGCGTTGAGATCCCAGGTGTACTTCGCGAGGGCAACCGATCTGCAATGCGCCCTCAGCCGCTGTCGCTCGAAGTCAGGGGCGGAGAGGATCTTTGCGATGGCCTCCGCCACTGCCGTCGGAGAATCCACGTCGCAACACGTCCCGACTGCCTCCGCAGTCACCAGCCGGCACTGCTCATTGCCCTTGCTAACCACCACGGGGACGCCGGCCATGATGCTCTCGAACAGCTTGTTCGGCAGATTCATCTTCTGGTTCAGGGTCCGTGGCGGCTGTCCGACGAACGACACATCGGCGCTGGCGGTCCACTCCAGCAACTCGTCCGGCGGCACGGCAGGCAACCGGTACACGCGGCCCGGCTGCTGCCGAACCTGCCCCTCGACGTAAGCTTCCAACCGGCCGTAGCCCATGAACACCACGGCCGCGTCCAGGTCCCGGAGCGCTTCGTCGCGGGCCGCGGCCGCCAGCTCCTCGATGCCGCGATCGACGCTGAAGCCACCCTGGTACAGCACCACCGGACGCTCAGCGGCGAGGCCGAGCGCATCGAGGATCCGGCTGCTGGCGATCGGGCCCGGCTCATCCGGCCGCCAGGCCGGCGGGCAGTTGAACAGGACGGCCGGCTTGGGCACGCCCCAGCGGCGCTCCACGAGCGTGGCCACCGGCTCGCTCACGGCGAGGAAGCCGGATGCGTCTCGCGCCCAGCTGCGCTCCCGGCGACGGAACAGCTCGCGGATCGGACCGGGCATGCGCGCCAGGCGTGCTGCCTCCGTGTGGTAGTCGGCAACGTCGTAGACGAAACGGCCGCCCACCTTCTTTGCCGCCGCACGGACGACCGGCAGCACGATCAGCGACTGGGCGTGAAACACCTCCGTTTCCGGGGCGGCCTCCAGCACGGCCGTGGTCCACGGACCCGCGCGCCGCACGTTGGCGACCAGCTCAAGCGTCCGGCGCACCGGATGCCGCAGACGATCCAGCCCCACGGGAGCGTCCGGGGGAAGCACGATGGCACTGGGATCCAGGCCGATGGCTCGGGAGATGGCGGCCCGGATCGGCCATGGCAGCGGCCGAAGCCCCGTGGAGATGCGACGGTCGATGTCCAGCCGCTGGAGTTCCACGCCGGGCGCGAGGGTTTCCTTCTCCGGCAGATTCGGGCCCGGCCAGCCGAGGATGCGGAGCGTGTGGCCGTCCGCGGCGAGGCTCGTGGCCGTGCGCAAGAAGCGCGAGTCGAACTCGAAGGGATTGGCCGCGACGATCGTGACGCGGAGTCCGCGTTGAGGGGCGCCGGACTCGGTCTTGGTCTCCGCGACGTCAGTGGTCACGCGGGCGGGCTACCGCCGCCGCAGGATGCGCCGCAGGAGCAGCAGCGACAGGAACGTGAGCGCCGCGCCACGCCAGTCAAAGAGGACCCTCAAGCCGGAGGCGTTCCGCGTGATCACGATGAACGCGGTGCTGTTGGTGGCGTCCACGCGCCGCGCGTTGATGGCGAACGCACCGGATCCTTCCAGGCTGACGCGGTCGGCCTGGATCATTCCCGCCCCACCCATCTCGATGTGGACGGTCTGACCGTGGACGTAGCTGGCTCCGCCCTGTGAGATGCGCACCTCGTCGGCCGTGACGGATTGGGCGCCGCCCTGGCTGATGCTCACGTGCTCGGCCTTGACGGACTCGGCTCCACCCATGGAGATGGCGACGTGCTTCGCCCGCGCCGCCGATCCGGCAGGTCGGGCATCGGGCTCGACTGCCGCGGCGGCGTCTGGATGGGCATCTTTCTGAGCCGGAACCGCGGGGACTTCTGCCGTGGCCTCCGGCGCTGCGTCGCGCTTGCGGCGAGCGGCGGCCTTCTTTGGCTTCCCGGCCAACTCGGCGGTTGCGGCCTCGTCGCCCGCTGCCGCTTCCTCTGAGGAAGACCCTGCGGCGGCCGATGGCGATTCGTCAGGCGCGTCGGGCGCGGCGGGTTTCTCCGGCGCGGCGGCCGCCTCGGGCGTGGCGGGCGCCTCGGCGGCCGGCGGCGTCCAGGGAGCATCCGAGTCCGCCGGCATGGTGGCCCAGCTGAGGTCTTCCTGCCCGGTGTTCTGGGATTCCACCGCCGCCTCGACCGCGGCCAGCTCCTCCGCGCTCTCGAGCTTGTGATCGTCTTCCGCTCGTCCGTCCTGCGTGGCCACGGATGTCATCCTCGTTCGTCGGCGCGCTGGGCTGGCGCCTCTCGGGAGCGTGACGGCTAGCCTAGCAGGACCATTCGGCACACCCGTGGCGAGGCCCGTCGGCGACCGGTCAGCCTTCGGTGGCCGCCTTCTCATAGACCCGACGGGTGTCCTCGGCCACATCAGCCCACGTTCGGCGCGGTCCCTTCGCGCGAGCGGCGGCGGCCTTGGTCACCTGGCGCGCCACCGCGCCGTCCTCCCAGAGCGCGCGGATCGCCGTCGCAAGGCGAGCCGGGTTCTTCGGCTCCACCACGATTCCGGCCGTGCCGACGATCTCGGGGAGCGCGCCAACCCGGGACGCGATGACCGGCACGCCGATCGCCAGCGCCTCCAGGACGGCGAGTCCCGTGCCATCGGACAGCGCCGGCTGGATGTGCCCGATCGAGGCGGCCTCCAGCGCGGCCAGCTCGGCCGTCTCCAGGCGCGGCGTGAGCCGCACCAGCTCCGCGACGCTTGCGTGGCGTGCCGCCCGAGCCACGGCCAGCGTGTCGTCCACGTCCGTGCCACCCGCGCCGGCCAGCACCACGACCGGCGGCCAGGCGACGGAAGCGGTGGCGCTGCGGGCCGCTCCCCGTGGAGGTGCCTGCTCCCGCAGGGCCGCCAGGGCGGCGAAGAGCGTGGCCAGGTCCTTGCGTGCGTCGTAGCGGCCGGAGAAGACCAGATAGCGCTCCGGCAGGTCGAAGCGAGACCGCAGATTGGCCACCAGGCCGGGCTCCGCAGCACCCGGGTGGAAGGCGGGACCCGCGGCCAGCGGCACGACCTCGATCTGCTCGGGCCGAAGATGCAGCAGCGTCACGGCCGACGCGGCCGTGGCACGGGAGGCCGTGATCACCCGGCTCGCGTCCCGGAGGCTCCGCGCCCGAAGACGATGTCCGAAACGTGCCGCGACGCTGTCCGCGTATCGCTCGGGCAGTTCCCACGGGGCAAGATCCAGGAGCGTGGCCACGACCGGGAGCCGCGAACGGAGTGGGACGGCACCGCCGGCCGTGTGGAACACCGCCCCTGCCGCGGTGGCCTCGGCCGCCGTGGAGGCAACGGCCGCGGCGTCGTCGGTGGCTGGTTCGTCGGGCGGACGCGGACCACCGCCGCGCACGGAGGCGCCGCGCAACAGGAACGAGTCGATGGTGAGGCCGGCGGACCGGAACGTGCGGCTGGTGGGCGGCAGCTTGCGTCGCCCAGCCACGGCCAGGCCGCGCTCCTGCAGCGCTTCCGTCGGGTCCTCACGCATGAGGCGCAGCAGCAGCAGGAAGCTCTCGCCGGGCAACGGCCGTTCGGCATAGGCGGTCAGCAGCCCGTCCAGGTAGCTCGCAGTGATCGGTGCCCGGGTCGGCTCCTGGAGCGGCCGCGCATCCAGGACCACGCGCGTCCCTCGGGGTCGCTGCTCCGGAACGCGCAGGTCCGCAAGTTTGGCCATCAGCCTCCGGACCCTGGCGCGGCGGGCAGCCGGTCGTGGCGTGCGGGTCCGCGACCGCGCAGCTCCTCCCAGCGCAAGCGCAGGACCACGATGAGCGCTTCGGCGATGATCCGGCGCGACATCTTGCTCACGCCGACGCGGCGGTCCGAGAAGACGATGGGCACCTCCGTCACGCTCGCGCCGGCCCGCGTGGCGAGGTAGGTGGCCTCGATCTGGAAGACATAGCCGCCGGAGTGCACGCGCTCCCACGGAACCACCTCCAGGGCTTCGCGGCGCCAGGCCTTGAAGCCGCCGGTCAGGTCGCGCGGCTGGAGGCCCAGCACGATCCGGGCGAACATGGAGCCGCCGCGGGAGACGAAGCGGCGAAAGAAGCCCCAATCCTTCACGCCGCCACCGGTCACGTAGCGCGAACCGATCACCAGGTCGAAGCCCGGGCCGTCCTCTCGCTCGCGCACCGCGCCGACGAGCGCGGGCAGGTACACAGGATCGTGCGACCAGTCGGCGTCCATCTGGACCACCCGCCGCGCGCCACCGGCCAGCGCCACGTGGAATCCGTCGATATAGGCACGTCCGAGGCCGAGCTTCTTCGGCCGGTGCTGGACACGGACGGACGGGTTCGCGGCGGCCAGCTCGTCGGCGATGCGGCCCGTTCCGTCCGGGGAGGCGTCATCCACGACCAGCACGGTCGAGCCGGGAAGACGTTCCAGGATCGCAGCCGCAATCGCCGAGACGTTGTCCGCCTCGTTGTAGGTGGGTACGACGATCCACGTGTCCGCGTAGGCGGCCTGATCGTCGGGCTGCGGATCGGTCATCACCGCCAGTCTATCGGGCGGCGCCGCTCCGGCCGCCCCGCCATAGGGCGATGGCCCGGTCCGCAGCGGATCGGGCCATCGATGCGCCCGGCGCGCCCTCCCCCCGCTTCGTGGTTGGAGGCGCCGGCAGCATTGGGTTTACAGCATGGTGATGGTGAAGAACCGGGTGTCGACGCCGCCTTTGGCGTCCGTGCCGGAGATCCGGAAGGTCACGACGCCGGGCAGTCCGCCCGCCCTCAGCTTGAAGGTTGCCGCGAACTTGGTGGTGGAGGACTTGACCAGGCGGAGCGAGTACTTGGCGAGTCCGGGCTGCGTGACGGTCACCTTCGGCCAGCCCTTCTGGGCCTCCGCGGCAATGATGGTCAGCTTGATCGTCTGGCCGGCGGAGGCGCTCGATGCGCTCGTGGTGACCTTGAAGGGGGCCACGGTGACACGGACTTCGTGGCTGTAGGTGCCCTGGGCCGTGCCGGCGGTGATGCTGATGGTGTACACGCCATCCGGCACGTAGGCAGCGGCATCGTTGCGGCCGTCCCAGGCCCAGGAAACCAGGCCCACCGGGTGGTACTCGTTGGTCATCACGTGGCGGACCACGGCACCGGTGGCGTCCTTGATGACCCACGTCAGGTTGGCGGGCTCATCCAAAGTGACCTTCTGCGTCTGGGCCTGAGCCAGCGTGTCGCCGTCGGCTGCATAGAACTGGCTGGGGCTTGCCTTGGGCGAACGCATCGCCGTGAGCACATCGACGTTGATGGAGACCGCGGGGCCGACATTGCCGGCGCGATCCCTGGGCGTCACGGTGACGGTGTAGGTGCCGTCAGGGACGATGCTCGCGGAATCGTTCCTGCCATTCCAGACATCGGACGTGGCGCCCTGTTCCGAATAGCTCGTGAAGTCACGCACGACCGTGCCACCCGGGCGGGCGACGGAGATGTCCAGGTAGGACGCCTCGGAGAGCGTGTGCTTGATCGTCAGGGTGTCGCTGATGCCGTCGCCGTTGGGCGTGAAGACCGGGGTGCTGTCCCCGTATGCGGGGCTGGTGTTGGTGACGGAGCCGGTGGTCAGGCTGGTGACCGCGGGGGGCGTGGTGTCGCCGCTATCGGTCCCTCCCCACCACTGGTCGGTGGTGAAGCTGAGGTCGCCGGTGACGGCTCGGAGGTAGCCCGCCGTCGGGTGCGGGTCCAGGTGAACGACGGCACCGGGGGTGCGCACCGAGCCCAGGTACAGGTTGGGCTGCCAGCCGATCCACCCGTGCCAAGGCTGGTACTGGGGCTCCGTGCCCTCGCCGTCTTTCCACTCGAAGAAGTTGTCCATGGTCTCGTGGGTGTTCACGAGGGCGTTGGCGAGGTCCGAGCCCGGCTGCCAGCCGAGTGCGAAGACCACCTTGGCGCCCATCGCGAGGAAGCCCGAGGCGAAGTTGTCTGCGCGCTGGAAGGCGACATCCTGGGTCGGGATGGCCGAGCCACCCTCACCGTTGCCGTCCGCATAGCACAGGCGGTTCAGCAGCACGATGGCGTTGGGGGCTAGCACGATGGAGGCCTTCATGAGGCTCGCGCCGTAGTAGGTGACGTCGTTGGTGTTGGTATCCCCGTCGGTCGGGTCCAGGCCCAACCCGTCCTTGCTGTCTTCGCGGAACGTGCCGTAGGGGGCGGGCCAGCCGTTGCCGTGGCCTAGGTAGGCGAAGAAGTCGGCGCCGTTGGCAGCCGAGACGACGGCAGACCAGGTGGCGTGCGGCGGCAGGATGAGGACGACCTGCATGCCGGCAGCGCTGAGGATGTTGGCGATGTCCGTGGCGCCCTGGATGTACTCGGCAGTCTGGCTGCCCACGGGCCCGACGACGATGACGGCTTTCTTGGAGGCGGCCGTGCCCACGGGGTGGGTGGTGGCAGCATGCGCGTCGGACACCATCGCAGCGGTGTTCGTGGCGGTGGTGCTGGACGACGCCTGCGCCGTCGCGGCGAGGCTCGTGAAGCTGAACATGAAGACCGCGGCCGTCACGGCGGCGAAGAAGCCCAGGCGGCGAGTGATGATCCGTGGGGTTGCTCGAACAGGTGCGAGGGACATGAAGGGTTCTCTCCGGTCGGTTGCGGGGCACGCCGGTTTCAACGCACCTGGTAACGAGGTCAACGTTGACGTCACGGAGGGCCCGAAACCATGCGGTGAAGGTCCGCCGGGGCCCCGCTGCAAGAGGCGTGGGCCGGGTTGGGCGCCGCGCACCACCGATCTGCCAGAAACGGGCAGTTAGGTAGGGAGAGGGGTGGTGGCGAGGCGTCCGCCCGGATGCCAGGCGGAACCGCGGTACGGGTACGCGGTGGACGATCGGCCCGGTGGGGTCTGGCCTTGCCGGCCCGGATTTGCGACGCAAGCCGGCCCTCGGCGTGTCCGGCGCAGCGATTGGAACGGGCGGCGTCAGCCCTTTGGCGAGGGGCTCGGCGACGAGGTCGGAGGGGGCGTGAAGTCCGTGATCACCAGGACGTGTTCCAGGTCATCGAGGTTCGCCGTGGGGACGATCAGGGCCGTCTGCACCACCGCGCTGGCGTCGCTGTCCACCTCGACGACGCTCCCGATCAGCAGGCCGTGCGGAAACGCAGCCGGGTTGGATCCCCCGAGATCCTCGCCGGCAGTGACGATGGTGTCGTCCTTGGCGATCTGCTGGGTGGTCGGGATATTGGACAGCGCCAGCAGTCCCGAGAGGTGGCCAACGAGCTCACCGGTTGATCGGGTCTGCACGTCCTGACCGATGACCAGGGAGCGCGGGTCGGAGATCAGCAGCACCGACGCATAGTTGCGGCCCGCATCTGACACGACTCCGACCAGCGCTCCGCCTTCGGACAGAACCGGGTCGTCGATCAGCACGCCGTCGTCCGTGCCGCGGTCCAGGGTGATCACCCGTTCCTGGTCGGTGGTCTGGCGGCCGATGACGTCGCCGACCACCGTGTTGTAGTGGAGCGTCGCCTTGATGCCGAGGAGCGCCGACAGGCGATCGTTCTCCGTGCGGAGGGTTTCCAGCTGCTGCATCTGCGTCTCCAGCGCGGAGACCTGATCGGTGAGCGAGCGGTTCTCCTTGCGCAGCTGGTCGATCTGCCCGATGGCGTCGAAGATGGAGGTGGCCGACCGGGTCGCGCCGGACAGGGCTCCCTGGATCGGCGACATGGCGAAGATGACGCCGCGGCGCAGTTCCTGGATGGGCGCGGCGCTGGACACGGCGATCAGGACGAGGCTGATGGCGACCAGCAGCGAATAGGTGATGACCCAGCGGCGAGTCGCGCGCGACTGGCGCGTCGCCCGGTTCTGGAGCACGCCCTCGCCGACCTAGCGGGGCGGCCGGGAGTAGGTCTCCGCCACCAGTGCGCGCTGCATGATCGGATTCTCCAGGTCCTCGAGCACCCGCCCGGTACCACGCGCAACGCAGGTGAGGGGATCGTCCGCGATGTGCACCGGCATCTGGGTGGCTTCCATGATCCGCCGGTCCAGCCCCTGGAGCAACGCACCGCCGCCGGCGAGCACGATGCCCTGGTCCATGATGTCCGCCACCAGTTCCGGCGGCGTCTCCTCGATGGTGTCCTTGATCGTGTCAACGATCTGCTGCACCGACAGCTCCAGCGCCTCCCGGATCTGATCGGCGGAGATCTCCACGGAACGCGGCAGGCCGGTGAGCAGGTCACGGCCGCGGAGGGTCACGTGCTGCTCATCGTGCGGGCCGGGATACGCGGAACCGATGGCGATCTTGATGTCTTCCGAGGTGCGCTCACCGACCAGCAGGTTGTACTCGCGCCTGGCGTAGGAAATGATGTCCTGGTCCAGCTCGTCCCCGCCGATGCGGATGCTGCGGCTGACCACGATGCCGCCGAGGCTGATGACGGCCACTTCCGTGGTGCCGCCGCCGATGTCCACGATCAGGCTGCCGGTGGCTTCACCGACCGGCAGGCCGGCGCCGATCGCGGCCGCCATGGGCTCCTCGATGAGGCGCGCCCAGCGGGCTCCGGCGTTCAGGGCCGCGTCGCGGACGGCGCGCTTCTCCACCTCGGTGACGCCGGACGGGATCCCGAGCAGCATGCGCGGACGCGGGATCAGGCCGACCCGGTCGTGCACGCGCTGCACGAAGTACTTGATCATCTGCTCGGTCACGTCGAAGTCGCTGATGACCCCGTCGCGCAGCGGCCGGACGGCGATGATGCTGCCCGGCGTGCGGCCGATCATGCGCTTGGCCTCCGCGCCGACCTCCAGCACCTTCTTGGTCTTGGCGTCGATGGCCACCACGCTCGGCTCGCTGATCACGATGCCGCGGCCGCGGACGTGTACGAGCGTGTTCGCAGTCCCGAGGTCGATCCCGATGTCGCGGGAGAACAGGCCAAGGAAGGCGTCGAGCATGAAGCGGGCGGTCCTCTGGGAAGCGTTGGCCGGAAGCCGGTTCGGTGGGCGTTGACGAGGTCAGCACCGCTGAGCCGCCGGCCGTTTTCTGGGTGGCAGGGCGGGCCGTTGAGTATAGCCGGGGGCGTTGCGTGGCTTCCCGCGCCGGCCGGTGAGCGACCGTGGCGCCGGAGCGCCGCGGCGCTATCCCGGTGCATACTCGGAGGCCTTGAAGCGGAGGGCGTGACCCGTGGCGGACCGGTCGGACATCCATCCCGAGATACCACCCAGCGGCTCCGGCTGCGTGGAATGCCTGGCCACGGACGGCTGGTGGTTCCACCTGCGGCGCTGCGCCCATTGCGGCCACGTCGGCTGCTGCGATTCGTCGCCGTCGCAGCACACGCGCAAGCACGCCATCGCGGCGCAGCATCCGATCGCCCAGAGCTATGAGCCGGGCGAGGACTGGTTCTGGGACTTCAGCACCGATGAGGAATTGGAGGGACCTCCGCTGGCGCCTCCGCGCGACCATCCGCTCGACCAGCCCGTGCCGGGACCGGCCGGTCGCGTGCCGCGGAATTGGCAACAGCTCCTGCACTGATGGCGGGGGAGGCGTGGCCGGAACTGCCGTGGAGGGAGTGGGAGGCCACCGTCGACACGCTGCACCTGTGGCTCCAGATCGTCGGCAAGGTGCGCATGGCACTCACGCCGCCGCTCAACCACTGGTGGCACACCACGCTGTACGTCACTTCCCGAGGGCTGACCACCTCGGCGATCCCGTTCGGGCGCGGGACCTTCCAGGTTGACTTCGACTTCATCGACCACCGGCTTGCGGTCGAGGACAGCGGCGGAGGCCGGTTCACGATCCCGCTCGGGCCCAAGTCCGTGGCGCAGTTCTACCGCGAGTTCATGCAGGGATTGCGTGGCCTGGGCATCGACGTGCGCATCTACACCAAGCCCGTGGAGGTGGCCCGCGTCATCGACTTCCAGGTGGACGAGGAGCACGCCTCATACGACCCCGCGCAGGTCCACCTGCTGTGGCGCGCACTCGTGCAGGCAGACCTCGCGATGAAGGCGTTCCAGGGCGGCTTCGCAGGCAAGGTCAGCCCCGTGCACCTGTTCTGGGGGAGTTTCGACATCGCAACATCGCGCTACTCCGGCCACCCCGCCCCGCTCCACCCAGGCGGCGCGCCCAACTGCCCCGATTGGGTGATGGAGGAGGCCTATTCCCGCGAGGAGGTCAGCCTCGGCTGGTGGCCGGCCAGCGACGAGCCGGGCCCTGCGTTCTACTCGTACGCCTACCCGGAGCCGGACGGCTTCAAGACGGCGCCGGTCCTTCCCGCGGAGGCGTACTTTGACGCCCGGTTCGGGGAGTTCCTGCTGCCGTACGACGCCATCCGCGCCGCCACGGATCCGGGTGCCGCGGTCCAGCAGTTCTTCCAGGCCACATACGCAGCCGGGGCCGACCTCGGCGGCTGGGACCGCCACAGCCTGGAGCCGAACGTTCCGCCCGGCCGGCCACCGCAGCGGGCCTGGACCACGCTGGATCGGCAAGGGCAGGCGTCCAGCACCCGGAAGGCCCGGCTGCGCTGACGGCGGCGGTCGCGTGACCGTCAGGCCCCCGTTCGATCGAAGGCGACGCCCCGGTCGCGCAGGCTCACGTACGCGTCCTGGCCGATGATCAGGTGGTCCAGCACGGCTACGTCCAGGAGGCGGCCTGCCGCGATGGTCTCCGCGGTGAGATGCAGGTCGTCCGGGCTGGGCGTGGGATCTCCGGACGGGTGGTTGTGGACCAGGATCAGGCCCGCGGCGTGGCGGCGGATGGCGTCGCGAAACAGTTCCCCGACGCGTACCAGGGCCGCAGACACGTTGCCCACGTAGACCGTCTGCACGGCCAGCACGACGTTGCGCGTGTTCAGCAGGACCACGCGCAGCTCTTCCCGTTCCAGGCGGCCCATCTGGAGGAGCAGCCGCTCGGCGAGGTCGCGGGGCGCGCGGACGCTCCACCGGCCCGCCGGCCAATCGGCGAGCAACCGTCGGCCGAGTTCCAGGGCGGCGGTCACCTGGGCGGCGCGCACGGGTCCAACGCCCGGCACCGCTTCCAATTCGGCGGCACTCGCGCGACCGATGCCGTCAAGCCCCTCCAGGCGTACCAGGCACTCCTCGGCTACCTGCGTGGCGGTGGCACGCCGCGTGCCGGAGGTCCACACGAGGCCCAGCAGCTCGGCGGCGGTCAGCGCGCCCGGCCCGAGGGTTGCCAGGCGTTCTCGTGGCCGCTCCGTGAGGGGCAGCTCGCGAATCGACCGATGCGCGGTCCGGTGGTCCATGCGCCGCCGCTCCTGTTTCGCGGGCTGTGGCGGCCAACAAAGTCAGGTCAGTGCTTCCGGACCCGAACGACGAAGCCCGCCGATTCCCCCGCCGTCCGGATCCGAAAGCTCTGCCAGATTAGACATGAGCCCTTTACCGGCGGTCGCCCCGGACTGCACGCGCGCTTACCTAGACCAGCTTTAGCACCACGCTGATGTTGTCGAAGTAGGCGTCGCAGTAGGTCCCGCCGTTGTTGGCGCGCACCCCGTACAGCTCCACGTGGAGGAACGAGGTGCTCGGGGGGACGATGAGGGACGCCGATTCGGAGATGAACAGGTCATCGGAAGCGACGACGGCCGGTGCGTAGAGGTAGCCGGTCCCGAAGCCGGCGTTGTAGAAGTGGATACTGAGAGTCGCCGAGTCCTGCTGGGCTCCGTAGCTCGCAAGGCGCCCTTTCAGGATGACCTTCACGTGCCCGTTGTCGATGAGCGTCCCCAGGCCTTTCAGGCGGATGGTCTGGACCATGTGTCCCCCGCTCGAGTTCGGCCCGCACGAGAAGAACTTGCGACCGCCGCCAATCCGCGTCGACTCAGACTTGGCCGGGAACCCTGCTGCGCCATAGCGGACGACCGTGAAAGCGCCGTATACGCTCCAATTCGGGATCTCGACGGGCGTGTTGCCGCTCGTGCCGGCGCCATCCTCGGCTCCCGGGTTCTTGACCAGGTTCTTGTCGAACGGCGTCTTGGTGGCTGCGCTGGTGACCCCGCCGAGCACCGCGCTCGCCGCCAATGCCAGCGTGACGCCGAGTGCCAGGCCAAGCGGGCGCAGCCGGCTACGCGTGTGGCGCATGAGATGGATCCCTCCAACGGTCGGGCCGAGCGACAGGGCTTCGCTGGCGTCGGGAGAGTGTACGGGCGTGGCTGTCCCCCGGCTAGCGTTGTGAACGGTCACGAGTGGGGCGACCGAGCCAGCGGGTCAACATCCTGGCGCGGAGAGCGCATCCCCGGCACTAGATGTTGGGCAGGCCCCGGACGGACAGAACGGCCAGGAAGATGACGGCGTTGTACGCGGCATGGCCGGCGATGGAGGCCACGATGCCGCGCCGGACGAACAGCCAGCCAAGGACGAATCCCAGCGGGATGATCTGCGCCAGGATCAGGATCACCTGCCGCACGCCCGTGTCGAAGTCCACGGCCGTGACGTTGACGATGTGGATCAACGCGAAGAACAGGGCGCTGCGGATCAACGCCGCGCGGACACCCAGGTCTCGCCACCACGCGGTGAGGGCGAAACCCCGGAAGAACAGCTCCTCACCGACGGGCGCGACCACGATCGTGGCCAGCGCCAGCAACAGCACGTCGCTCCCGCTGCCCGAGTTCGGCACGATGTCCGGCGCCTTGACGCCGCCCAGCAACCCAGACACGACCAGGGCGATGAACCCGATGCCAATGACAGTCGGCACCATCAGCGCCGCGCCGTAGGAGAGGTCGATCAGGATCTCGCGCGGCGGCCTGCGCACCGGCCAGCCCATCTCTCGCCACGTCATGGCGTGGCTGCGCACGACGAACAGCAGGACCACCACCACGTACCCCAGCTCGACCGCGATCAGGTTGGCCAGGAAGCCGGTGGCGTTCGCGTTCGGGTCGAGGCCCAGCAGTCCGAGCGCCAGCGACGCGATTCCCACCACCAGGAGGGCGACGCCAAAGACGATCAGCGGCGACGGGCCGCGATAGGCCTCGGGAGGGCGGAGGGCGGCACGTGCGACCACCTGGTAGCCGGCCGCGGTGGCCAGGCCCAATCCAAGCAGCCCGGTGCCGATGAGTCCGAGCAGCGGCCCCGCGCCCTGCGCAGGCCGGATGCCTTCACTCGCGGCGAGGAGCGTGATGAACAGAACGCCAAAGCCGACCAGTGCCAGGAGCCACGCGACCAGGTACAGGCCCGCGGCCGGGCGTCCCTCGAGGCTGAAGATCCGCTCACCCGGGGGGCCGCCGTGCGTCGCGGCTGCTGGAATCTCCGGCGCCTCGTCGTCCTCTTCGGTGGAGATCGGCCCCGGCGGCTCCGAATCGAGCGGGACGTGAACGACGGCCCAGCCGTCGGAAGCGTGGTCGGGAGGTTCGGTCAATGCTCCCCGGGCAGGGGACGCGGCGCGGCAGGCGCCCGGTCAACGCCACCCGCCATGCTCTGCGAGAGCACCGGCGCCGGGACACCGCTCGGTTCCGGATAGGCGGGCATGGGTGCTCCGCCCGGAGCCTTGCGAGCCTTCTGCTGCTGCGGCATGTACGCGGGGCCCAGCAACTCCGGCCGCTCGAAGTCCTTGCCGCACCAGGCACAGAGCGACCAGTCGAGTTCCACCAGCCGCGAGCAGTTGGGGCACACGCGGCGTAGCCGGTTGCGGCAGGTGGGGCAGATGATCCATTCCTCGTGCACCGGCCGCGAGCAGTTGGCGCAGTGCGGCTGGGACTCGATCTCGACCAGCATCGCCTCTTCGGCGAGCGCTCGTTCGTTGGCCTCGGCCACCGTCTCCTTTGGCCGCACGATCTTGTAGAGGAAGTAGCCGAACAGGAACGCGATCGGCGTGAACAGGATGATCAGCGTGGCCGCGAGGTACGGCGCGACCGGGTTGGTGGTGCGGTGCTGCATGTCCCGGTATGCCCAGAACGCGGTCGCCAGCCAGAGCAGCGCGATGTAGAGGACGATCGCGCGCAGCCCGAGCTGCACGATGTCGCTGTTGATGATGTCGCTGAACTGCTGCTGTATCCCGGTCAGATCAGGCATGCGTTGCGGCGCCTCGCGTAGTGAAGGGGTCCCACGCGAGCCCGCGCGCGGCCCCGTGGTCGATGGCCGAGTTTAGCAGCGGAAAGCTGACCGGAGCGTGACGGCAACGGTCCTGCTCCATTGTCAACCGGACTTCGTGGAACGGTCAATGCAGTGCATTGGTCGTCCAGAACGCCCCACGCAGAGACGACGCAAAGCCCACGAGCGTGATGCTGGCGACCCAGATTGCGCCGAAAACGGCGAGCGCGAACAAACGGACGAACAGCGCGATCAGCGTCTGACCCGCGTCAGCCGGGGTTGCCTGGAAGAGGATGCTGCGCAGGGTGTCCCAGCCGATGATCGTAGCCGCGAGTGCCACGGCAAGGGCACCGATCGTGAGCATCCACGAGAGAGCCAGTACGAACAGCGTTCGGAACGGCTGCTTCACGATGCGCGCCAGGCCCGCCGCCAGCGCACGCAGGTCGGGGTGCCGGGACGTCCTGCGAACGAGTGGCGCCACCCCGAGGCGCGCCGCGAGCAGCTGATGAGCGGCCAGCGCCGCCAGCACGTCCATGACCACGACGACCCCCGCCAGGATCAGCAGGTCGGACTGAACGCGCCCGAGGACGGCCATCACGAAGGGTGTGTCCGTCGATGAGGGAAGCTGCAGCTCTGCCAGCCCGGCGTCTCCGATGTGCGCCCCGATCACGGGGAGCAACAGCAACACCGGCACGAGACTGGCGAGGTTGAGCAGCGTCAGGCGGAGCACGATGGCTCCGCGTTCCCGGCCGTGGAGCGCTCGCGGAGCGCGGCCGGCTAGCAACGAGCGCGTTTCCGCGCCGCAGGCGATCCGCTCGAACGACGAGAGCTGCGCGTACGCCGCAAGCGCAACGGCCGCGATCACTGCCAGGCCGGCACCCAGGCCAACGGAGAGGGCCACGGGCACCGCGTCCGGGGAGATGCCGGACGTGGTGAGGTACCGGCCGAAGAACACGCTGAGCAGCACCGGGCTGGGCACCCACAGGATGGGCAGCAGGATCAGCAGCACTCCGCCCCGGACACAGAAGCTCAACGCGCCGAGCAGCCACAGCGCCGGGTCGTGCTTCACCGATGACTGCGCGGCCGCCAGCGCCGCAGCCGTGCCACGGACGCGGCCACTGGGCACACCGGTCGCGGTCAGGGCATCGGCGCGGCCGGTCATGATGGTGAACTCGCCGCCTGCACGGAATGCACGAACGCACGCAGCAGCTCGCGGGCAAGTTCGTTGCGCCGCATCGTGGATGCGCGGACCGGATCCCAGCTCACGGCAACCCACAGGATCAGCGGCCGCTCCCAGGGACGAGCCTCGTTCTCGGCCGGCGGCATGCGCAGGCGGATCAGCTGCCGCCCGTCCGCCTGGCCGAGCAGCCCGGCCAGCGCACCGGCAAAGGTCGGGCCGATGACCTGGAGCGGCGGCCCCGGCGGCGGCCCGGCGGTCGGTGCCACGTCAGCCGTGTCGATGACGCCGTCCACGTCCGCAACCCACAGCGTGGAGAGCCACCAACCGTCGTCCATCACGCTGGGCTGGCTCATGCCCGCCTCGAGCTTGCGATCCGCCGTTCCGGCCGCACCATGCAGGCGCACCTCCACCTCGCGGATGAACGAAGGACCGGGAACCGGCAGGCGGGCTGCGAGCACGCCGCGATCTTCGCTCAGATGCGTTCCGGGGGTGCGTTCGCGATCAGCGGCGGTCGGCGCTACTCCCACTCGATGGTGGCGGGCGGCTTGGAGCTGATGTCGTAGACCACGCGGTTCACGCCGGGGACCTCGTTGACGATGCGGCTGGAGATCTTGCCGAGCACGTCGTAGGGCAGCTTGGCCCAGTCGGCGGTCATCCCGTCCTCGGACGTCACGGCCCGGATCGCCACCACGTTGGCATACGTCCGGCCATCACCCATGACACCGACCGAGCGTACGGGCGTGAGGATCGCGAAGCTCTGCCACAGGCTGCGGTACAGGCCGGCCGCCTTGATCTCGTCCATCACGATCCAGTCGGCGTCACGCAGCGTGTCGAGCCGCTCGGAGGTGACCTCACCCAGGATCCGGATCGCCAGCCCGGGACCGGGGAACGGCTGCCGCATGACCATGGCCTCCGGCAGGCCCATCTCCAGGCCAACCTGGCGCACCTCGTCCTTGAACAGGTAGCGCAGCGGCTCGATGAGCTTGAAACGCAGGTTCGCGGGCAGCCCGCCGACGTTGTGGTGCGTCTTGATCTTCTGCGCCGTCTTGGTCTCCGGCGTGGTCGATTCGATGACGTCCGGGTACAACGTCCCCTGGGTCAGGAAGTCGATCTGGCCCAGCTTGGCCGCCTCTTCTTCGAAGACGTGGATGAACTCGTCGCCGATGATGCGGCGCTTCTGCTCGGGATCCTCCACGCCGGCCAGCCGCGCCAGGAAGCGCGCTCGTGCATCGACCATGACCAGGTCCATGCCCAGGTTGGCCGCGAACGTCTCGCGCAGTAGCTCCGATTCGCGTTTGCGCATCAGCCCGTGGTCGACGTAAATGCACGTCAGTCGATCGCCCACAGCCCGATGAACGAGCGCGGCGGCAACCGCCGAGTCCACGCCGCCCGACAGCGCGCAGATGACCCGGCCGTCCGAGTTGGTCTCACGAGCGTGCGCGTCCACTCGCTCACGGATCTCGGCCACCGTCGACTCGATGAAGTTGGCGGAGGTCCAGGTCTGGCGCGCACCCGCGATGCCGGCCACGAAGTTGCGCAGCACGTCCTTGCCCCGCGGCGTGTGCGCGACTTCCGGGTGGAACTGGATGCCGTAGAGCCGCCGCTTCGCATCAAAGAGCCCGGCAAACGGGGAGGAGTCCGTCTGGGCCGAGGCCACGAAGCCGGCCGGGAGGCGCGTGATGGAGTCGCCGTGGCTCATCCACACGGGCTGCTCGCGCGCCATTCCGGCAAACACGCCGTCATCCGCGGTGATCTGGATGGTGGCCGGACCGTATTCGCGATGGCCGGCTGCGGCCACGTCGCCGCCGAGCTCCAGGGCCATCAGCTGGGCGCCGTAGCAGATGCCCAGGACCGGGATGCGGCCGCTCCAGATGGCCGGATCCGGCTTCGGCGCCCCTTCGTCGTAGACGGACATGGGGCCGCCGGACAGGATCACGCCCTTCGCCCCGCGACGGATCAGCTCCGCGTACGGCGTGTCGTGCGGGAGCAATTCCGAATAGACATTCAGCTCGCGCACCCGTCGCGCGATGAGCTGGGCGAACTGACCCCCGAAATCCAGCACCACCACGCTGTCAGGGGCGGTTGCGTCGGCGCCGGGCAACGCGGATGACTTCGGCTGGTCTTCTGGGTCTCGCTCGGGAGGCGGCGCGTGGAGTGCCGTCTCCAGGTATGCCTCGACTTCGGCGTCATCCGGCGCGAGGACTCGGTGGCCCGCGTTGGCGAGCGCTCCGTGCACGGTCTTGCCGCGTTTGGGGCGTGGAGCGGCCTCGCTGGTGGCGTGAGGCGCGCTCTCTGGACCGCGCCCGCTGCGTTGCTCCTCGCCCGTTTCCGCGTCGCTCAACCGATCCGCACGTGCCTCCCCTGCTCTCGGCCGAGTCTAGCGGACGGCACTGGATGCCCGCTCGGGCTACTGCACCGCGGTGGTGCGCTGGAGAACGAGCAGGGCCAGGGCGGTGAGTTGCGCCTCCGCGCTTGCGTTGCCGGGGATGCCGATGTCGAACACCAGCAGGCCCTTGCGCACGGCGATGGTCGCGTAGGTTCCGCCCGAGTCGATGGGATTGTCCAGCCGCATGGCCGCATCGTCGGCAGCGGGGACGTCCTTCTTGCCCATGCCCGCAGCGTCTAGCGCGCCACCGAGGACGGTGGCGTAGGTGGCCTCCGCGTCCGATGTCGTGGCGGAGAGGAAGGCGTCGAATTCGATGCCTCCCGTGGCGGACGACCTGCCCGCGTAGACGACGTAGACGCTGCCCGCCTCGTTGTTGTTGACGCTGCCCGTATCGGCGCCGTTGAGGCCAACTGCAACGAAGTCGCCGGGTCCGAGCGCATCGGCGAGATCGGCGGCCGAAGACACCGTCGAACCGGTTTGGCCACCGGCGGCAGCCGCTGGCGACGTCGCGGTCGTGGGTGGGGTGGCTGTCTTTGCCGCGGGCGCCGCGGGCGTCGCGCCGCCGGCTGGAACGGTCGTGGCCGCCGCGGACGTCACGCCCGGCGTTGCCGTCCCGCTCGAGCACGCGACCACCATCCCGGCCGCCGCCAGCAGCAGCCATGTGGACCTCAGGCGGTGCGAACCAGTGCGGCGGTCCCTCATCGGTCGAACTCTACCGTGTCGGAGCGACTCGCCGGATCACAGATCCCAGATCAGACCCTGTGCGTCGGTGCTCGCCTCACGATCGGGGCAGCTGAACCAGGGTACGACCGCTGTCGGTCCAGGCGGTCATGCCCCCGTCCAGGTTGTCGATGCGGGTGTAACCAAGGTCGATCAGCGTCTGCGCGGCGATCGCACTCTCGTGTCCGGAGCGGCAGTAGACGACCACCTTGGCGGTCTTATCGGAGGGCAGTTCCGCAGCATGGGCGGTCAGCTGGTCGTACGGGATGTACAGATCGGTGCCCGCAATCTCGCCGGAATATGGCGTCTTGACGTTCAGCAGGGTGAAGTCCTTGCCACTTAGCATCGAGGCCAGCTTGTCCGGCGTGATGTTGGTCCATGAGCCACCGTTGGCCTGGACCACGGTGCCGTCAGAGGCAGGCGCGGGCTTGGCCGGCGCGCCGGTCGCGACCACCCAGCCGACGGCGACGATGGCGACGACCGCGACGATTCCACCCAGCACCAGTCCAACGTCCCGCAGCCGAAACCGCCGCGACGGCGCCGGAGTTCGCCGATCCGGTTGGCTTGTACGTGTTCTCGACTTGGTTGCCACGAGATCACCACGGTCGTGGCGACACGCGCCGGCGAGAAGTGCGCAATGCCCCGCTGCCGGGGGCCGAATGTCAGCTTGCCTGTCGGGTCTGCGGAGTGTCCGGCTCGCGCTGGCTCAGGAATACCTCGCGCAGCCGGTCGTGGGGCAACGCGTGTGCAACGCGGCCCCGCTGCCCGGTCATGGTCTGCGCGGCCACGAGGGCGTTGGCGATCGCCTCCTCCGTGGCCTCGATGGTTGCCCAGAAGAGCGGGTTGATGCGGGCGTCGTCGACGGCGGTGAGCGCGTGCGTCAGCGGCGCCTGCTCGGGTTCCAGGCCCGCCAGTCCGCGGTTGCCGGTCGCGAAGGCAAGGAACAGGTCGCCGCTGCCGTTTTCGCCGCCGCCACCCGTTCGCGCCACGCCAAGGCCGGCACGCTGCGCGAGGCGGGTGCACTGATGCGGCAGCAGCGGCGCGTCCGTGCCGACGATCACGATGATCGACCCGGCGCCGGTGGCTTGATGCGGCTCGTCCCAGGCGGAGGGAACGACGTCGAAGCCGATCGCGCGGCCCACCTGCACGCCGTCGATGGCCAGGCGATCGCGACGGCCGTAGTTCGCCTGCACCAGAACCCCGACGATGTAGCCGCCGTCCGCCTCCGGCACGCGTCGCGACGCCGTTCCGATGCCGCCCTTGAACTCGTGGCAGATCATGCCGGTGCCGCCACCGACGTTTCCCTCCTGGACCGGTCCGGCGACCGCCGAATCGAGCGCCGAGAATAGGTGCTCCGCACCGACGATCTGGCGGTTGATGTCATTGAGCCAGCCGTCCCACGTCTCGCCGACCACCGGCAGGTCCCAGAACTCGTCCGGGGTCCGGTCGCGGGCCGCCGCGGCGATGATCGCGTCCCGGACCGTGCCGACGCTCTTGGTGTTGGTGATCGCGATGGGGCCCTCCAACAGGCCCGCCTCGCGGATCCATTCGAGACCGGTCAGCTCGCCGTTGCCGTTGAGCCGGTGGCAACCCGCGTAGATGGCTTCGCGCCAGAGGTCGCCGTCGTGCGGCACGATCACGGTGACACCGGTCCGGACGGCGCTGGGCGTGCCGTCCTCCCGCGTCTCGTCGCGGATCAGCGTGGTGTGGCCAACCCGCACGCCCGGCACATCCGTGATGGCGTTGAGTGGCCCCGTCGGCAGCAGGCCGATGGTGATGCCCAGGTCGCGCAGTCGCACACCGGCATGGTAGTAGCGTGGTAGCCCACGGCCATCGGCAGGCGCTTCGTTCGCGACGCCTGGTCGGTTCGGCCACCGGCTCAGGGAGAGCGCGCGATGCCCAAGACCAGGAGCGAACAGCGCGAGCAGAGCGAGGAGCTGGCCGAGGTCTGGTCGGACCCGCCGGTCGAAGAGCTCGGGGCGACCGCGCGGACCATCTCCAACAAGGCCTATCTGCGGGAGCTCGCCATCCTCCAGGTGGAGCTGGTCAAGCTGCAGGAGTGGATCCGCCAGCAAGGCCTCAAGGTCGCGATCGTGTTCGAAGGCCGAGACGCCGCCGGGAAGGGCGGCGCCATCAAGACCATCACGCTCAGCCTGAACCCTCGCTACGCGCGTGTGCTGGCGCTGCCGGCGCCGACCGAGCGCGAGAAGTCGCAGTGGTATTTCCAGCGCTATGCGGTCCACCTTCCGGCGGCGGGCGAGATGGTCCTGTTCGACCGCAGCTGGTACAACCGCGCCGGGGTCGAGCGCGTGATGGGCTTTTGCACGGATGAGGAGTACCAGGAGTTCATGCGCTCCTGCCCGGAGTTCGAGCGGATGCTGGTGCGCTCCGGGGTCACGCTGATCAAGTACTGGTTCTCGGTCAGCGACGCGGAGCAGGAGCGACGATTCCAGAGCCGCATCGAGGATCCCACCAAGCGCTGGAAACTGAGTCCGATGGACCTGGAGTCACGCGCGCGCTGGGTCGAGTACTCCAAGGCCAAGGACGAGATGTTCGCCCACACGGACATCAAGCAGGCGCCCTGGTACGTGGTCAACGCGGACAACAAGAAGCGCGCCCGGCTCAACGTCATCCACCACTTGCTGAGCCTGATCCCCTACCAGGACCTGACGCCGGCACCCATCGTGCTTCCCCCGCGCCAGCCGGAAAGCGGCTATGTCCGGCCGCCGATCACCGACCAGACCTTCGTGCCCGAGGTGTTCTGAGCAGCGGGTCAAGCGCCCGAGCGCCCGGAGGTTCGGGCCCTCCGACATTCCAATCGGATTGGACATGGGAGCCCCAGAAGGCCAGTTGCGACCCGCCGGGGGGCACGAGCCGCGCAATGGGCGACGTGAATGGGGCATCCCGTCAGCCGGCGGGTGGCGACGAGCGCGCGTACGCGGGTCACCGACCTGCCATCCCCCGCTCACGGCGTCCGATGGGGCTGAGCTGTCCAATCCGATTGGCAACCCGTCGCCGACGGGTTGCCAGAGCCGCTCCCGGGGCCGTCCCGCACATCCGTCGGCGGGTGCCGACCGCGCTCGATTCGCGCCTTGGCGGCGCTCATCTGTGAGCGTCGCGGAGGCGAGACGCAGCCTGTGCGTAGCTGCGAGCCCGAGGCCGAGCGATGGAAAGGGCGCTCTCAAGGTCGATCCACGGCCGCTGCCGTCCGCGTGCGAATGGATCGAGTACGGCCAGGGTCGCGGAGCGGCCTGGCGCCGGCGCCGCGCCAGTCCACCAGGCGCCGAAGCCGCTCGACGGGTCAGGGCAGGTCGCGCGGAACGTCTCGGGATGTAGCCGTAGCGCGTGCAGCACCTCAGCCGACCAGAGGCAGACCATCACGTGCGTCTCGGACAGGAACGGCCTGAGCCTCAGGCGGTCGGCGAGTTCCGCGGCTAAATACGCGCGTTTTGCGTTGAACGAGCCGACGCTCTGCTGCACGTTAGGGAACTGCGTGCGGTTCTCCACATGGAGCAGCGCCCGATCCTCCGCAGACCAGGCAACCAGGTCAGCCCGGCCGCTGAACTGGTAGTGCTGGTAAGGCTCGTCCAACGCCACATTGAAGCCGTGGCCACGCAAACGTCGCGCTTCGAGCTCGCCCATCGCCGCGTGAACTGGGTCTTCTGAACGCACCGAGCTCAGGCGCTCGCGGCGCTTCCGATCCACGAGATCGAGCTCCACGCTCAACCCCAGCGCGGCACTCAGCGCAACGATCATCTCCAGCGAGGCGTGTTTGCCCGACTCAGCCGCCTGGGCCGCCGATCTCGAGACGCCAGCGCGCTCCGCGAGCGTGGCCAGCGACCACCGCCTCCGCTGACGCTCGGCTCGGATGCGGCTGCCCGCGACCGCGACGATCTGGTCGAGCTTGCTTCGGGTCGCCGGCAGGCGTCCGGGCACCATCTGGGGCGACATTCCAAATGGATTGGACACCCAGGCTCTTACCTGACGGTTATCCACCGCGGTGACGTCCCTGAACCTATGAATCAACCTCGCGCGGCGACGCGATAACGTCCAACATGCTGCCGCGCGGCCGACTCCGAGTCTCAATCAGCTCAGGGACGGGCGCCTCGCCGCTTTGAGCGTCGTGAAGGGCGCGGCCTGTCCAATCGGATTGGAAACCTGCCTGCCAGAGGACGGAGGTGGGCGGTTTCGGGGCCCAGAACGGTGCCTCAGCGGCCTCGCTGCTGCCAGGACTTGCCTTCGACCGCGACCGAGGGCGCGTAGACCATCTCAACCTGCTGCATGGCGCGCAGGTCGCGGGCACCGAGTGCCGCCATGGACTGCTGCAGCGCCCCCACCAGGTTTTGTGACCCGTCAACCACCGCGGACGGGCCGAACAGGATCTGCGCCAGCGGCCCGACCGTGCCGACGCGGATGCGCGTGCCGCGCGGCAGCGTCGGCGAGGGAGCGGCCATGCCCCAGTTGGTGCCGCGACCCGGCGCCTCGGCGGCGCGTGCCAGGTTGGAGCCGAGCATCAGCGCGTCCGCGCCGGCGGCCACGGCCTTGGCCAGTTCGCCGCCGCGCCGCATGCCGCCGTCAGCGACCACGGCCACATACCTTCCGGTGTCGTCAAAGAAGGCGTCGCGGGCCGCGGCCACGTCCGAGATGGCCGTCACCTGCGGTACGCCGATGCCCAGCACCTCGCGCGTGGTGCAGGCTGCGCCCGGTCCCACGCCGACGAAGATCGCGGCGATCCCCTGGCCCATCAACTGGTACGCCGCGTCGTACGAGGTGGTGTTGCCGACCGCCACGGGGATGCGCATCTGGCGCGTGAACTCGGCCAGCTCCAGTGGGTCGTAGCCGGATGCGAGGTGCCGCGCGGACGAGACCTGCGACTGGACCAGGAATACGTCCGCACCATGCTCGGCCGTGAAGCGGCCCCACTTCTGCGCGGCGGCCGGCGTGGCCGACACGACGGCCGGCGATCCCGCTGCCTTCAGCTCCGCGATGCGTCGCTTCACCAGGTCCTGGCGGATGGGCGCCGAATAGACCTCGGCCAGCAGGTCGTGCACGGTTTCGTCCGAAGCCGCGGCGATGCGCGCCAGCACGCCGTCCGGATCGTCGTAGCGCGTCTGCACGCCCTCGAGGTTCAGCACGGCGACTCCGCCGAGACCTGCCAGCACGCCCGCGAAACGGACGTCCACCACGGCGTCCATGGCCGCAGCCAGGATCGGCACGCGCAGCTTCAAGCCGCAGAAGTCCAGCGAGGTATCAACCTCGGAAGGCTCGATGGTCTCGACCCCGGGCGCGAGGGAGACGTCGTCGAAGCCGTAGGTCGGGCGGATCGAATCGACCTTGGACGCTCGGCGCGGTTGAGAAGGTCCCACCCCGAGCGGGCGCTCGACCGCCTGGATTCCGGTCTCGAGCGTCAAGGTCGACGGCTCCTCCTGCTCCAGCACGGGCTCCGAGCAGCCCGCCAGCGTGTTCGGCAGTATACCGGGGTGACCGAGCCGCAGAACCCTCCCTCCCTGGTCACGCTGGACGAAATTCGCGCTGCCGCCGTGCGGCTCCGCGGCATCACCGTCCGGACACCACTGCTGCCGTTCGGGCCGCCGATCCCCGGCAACCTTCTTGGGCATCCCCGAGCGTGGCTCAAGCCGGAGCTCCTCCAGCCCATCGGCGCGTTCAAACTGCGAGGCGCCTACAACACGCTGGCACAACTCACTGCCGAGGAGCGCGGACGCGGCGTGGTGACCGCGTCGAGCGGCAATCACGCCCAGGGTGTGGCCCGGGCGGCGCGCCTGCTCGGCATCCGGGCGATCGTGGTGATGCCGGACGACGCTCCCCGCGTGAAGGCGGAGCGGGTGGCTGCCGACGGAGCCGAGATCGTGGTCGTCGGACCCGCGAGCGACGAACGGAGCCAGCGCGCCCACGAATTGGCAGACCGGCACGGCATGGTGCTGATCCCCAGCTACGACGACCCGCGCATCATCGCCGGGCAGGCCACGGCCGGGCTGGAGATCGCCGAGGACATCGGTGCGGGCGGGCGGGCTGCCATCGCCCCTGCCGGACTGCCTTTTACCGTGCTGGTTCCCGTCGGCGGCGGCGGCCTCGCCTCGGGCGTGGCGACGGCCGTGAAGTCGATCCGGCCGGAGGCGCGCGTCTTCGGCGTCGAGCCGGAGCTGGCCGCCGACGCGCGCCAGTCCCTGCTGGAAGGGCACATCGTGCGCTGGGACGCGGCGTTGACCGGCCGCACGATCGCCGACGGCGTCCGCACCAGCGCGCTTGGCCGCTTCACGTTCCCCCAGCTCCAGGCCTACCTGGACGGTGTGCTGACCGTGACCGAGACGGAAATCTGTCGCGCCATGGTCCGGGCCCGCGACCTGGCGCGCCTGATCGTGGAGCCATCCGGGGCCGTTTCCCTCGCCGCCTGGCTCTTCCATGCGGACGAGCTGCCGGCTGACGGACCGGTCGTCTCCTTGCTGAGCGGCGGCAACGTGGATGCCGACACCTACGCCGCCTTGATCGACCGCGGAGAGGCGGCCGGCTCTTGAAACCAGCGCCGGAATCGCCGTCTGGCCCGCGGCGGCGCGCGCCAGCGCATATGATCGTTGCGATGGCGAACGATCCGACCACTGCCGGCAGCCTCAGCCTCCTGGAGGCCGCCCGCGTCCTCGCCCATGGCGGCGACCTCGATGAGAAGCTCCGAGCGCTGGCCGAGCATGCCCGCGTGATCTCGGGCGCCAGCTCCAGCGCCGTCCTCCTGTACGACCCGGAGGCAGGCCACCTGGTCACGCCGGACGGCCTGCACGTCATCGATCCGGAAACGGCGGACGACGCCCTGGCGACCGCCATTCGCGACCGCCGTCCGGTCCCAGCAGAGAACGCGACTCCGCGTCCGGAGATCCACGCCCTGCTGCCCGCCACGGGCTACACCTTCGTGCCGCTGGTGGTGGAGGAGGAGAGCGGCCCGCACATCGAGGGCCTGCTGGTGCTCGGCCTTGACGGTCCGGAGATCGGTTCGGTGTCCATGGACTCTGTCGCCGCGCTCGCGGACCTCGCCGGCGTGGCGATCCGCCAGGTGCGGCTCCAGAATGCCCTGACCGAGCAGTCGGCCTACCACGAGCGCCTCACGCACACGGACGCGCTGACAGGTCTCGCCAACCGCCCCACCTTCGAGCAGATGCTGGAGCTGGAGATGGCCCGCGCGGACCGCCAGCACAGTGCCGTCGGCGTGTGCCTCTTCGACGTCGATGGCCTGGACACCATCACCGAAAGCCAGGGAGCCGGCGTGGCGGACGACGTGCTGCGTCGGGTGGCTGCCACGCTCGCCTCAGAGGTCCGCCTCGTGGACACCGTTGCGCGCCTTGCAGGCGGTCAGTTCGGCGTCATCGCCCCAGGTGAAGGCGGACCGATCGTCGCGGGGCGCATTCGGGCCGCCATCGCAGTCCTGGAGCCGACGCCCGGAGCACCCATCACCGTCTCGATCGGGATCGCCAGGTCCCCCGAGGACGGCGCCACCGCGACTGCGCTGCTGGCGGCCGCGAAGGACGCACTGGAACAGGCCCACGCCAAGGGACCGGGGAGCTTCGTCTCCGCGAGCTAGCGGCTCGACGCCACCAGGCGCGCGGGCATGACGCGCGCAGCCGGCCCAGCCTGCATCTTCCCGACCACGATGGGCGTGCTCGTCGGCGCCTGGCTCCCACCCGCGGGCTCGACCGTGAGTGCCATGGCATCCGCGCCGGGCACCATCGCCAGGTCCTTGACGACCGCCAGCCCGTCCGACCCAACGGTGAGCAACACGGACGGGTACGGCGTCGTGCCCGCGAGGAACCATGCCTCGTACGTCTTGCCGGCGGGCACATCCGGCAGCCCGCGGATCACCAGGTAGCCGCCGCCTGAGGGCGGGAAGGCCGCAAATCCGGCTGCAGCCGCAGCCACACCGCTGCCGCGCAGGCTGGCCGTGGAACTGTTCGGATCCAGGCTGGCCGCGATCGCCGCGCTCAGCGTGTTGGCACGCGCCTCCGCGTCCGCCGCCTGGCGCTGGAACGCGAACGTGGTCGCGCCGAGGACCACGATGAGCAGCACGGCCGCCGCGGCAACGACCGTCTGCCACGTCCTGCCAAAGCGGGCGGCGCGCCGCTCCCGTTCTGCGGGGAGCGAGATGGGCCCCGCCGGTCGGACCCCGGCCGGAGCAGGCGCGACGGGCGCGACGGGCGCGGGCGCGGGCGCGACGGGCGCGGGCGCGACGGGCGCGGGAGGCGCGGCCGGGGTCGCCCGTGGCAGAGCCGTGGCATCCGCAACCTGCGGTGTCGCTGCGATCGTGGCGAGGACCTGCGCGCGCAACTCGGCTGGCGGCTCCACCACCTGGATGGTGGCGAGCAGGGCCGGCACGGCACTACCCACGGCGGCGAAGTCCGCATGCGGTTTGACGCACGTCGCGAGGTGGCTCCGGACGGCGTCTTCCTCCGCGGGCTCCAGCGCGTCGAGCACGTAGAGGCCGGCCAGCTCGTCCACTTCGTCGCAGCTCAGGTTCATGCGTTCGATGGTCATGTCCGCTCCATGACCGTGAGTGGCCGCGCCGTGGTGGCCGTCTGATCGCCTTCGAGGACGGTCCTGAGTTGCAGAAGCCCGAGGCGGACACGGCTCTTCACCGTCCCCAGCGGCGCACCGGTGCGGTCGGCAATCTCCTGTTGCGTCAGCCCGCCGAAGTAGGCAAGCTCGATGGCCTCGCGCTGTACGCCGGAGAGCGTCTCGAGGGCGGCCTTGACCGCTTCGCCGTCCAGGCGCTGGGCCACGTCACCCCAGACATCCGGCACGGTCAGCTGGACCGGCGGCGGCAGTTCCGCGTCAGGCAGTTCCATGGTCGGACGGCGCCGGCGGACGGCATCCACGGCGCGGTGATGCGTGATGGACAGGATCCACGTGCGCGCGCTGGCGCGGGCGCTGGAGAAGCGCGCGGCGTTCTTCCAGATGCCCACGAAAGCGTCCTGGAGGACGTCCTGCGCGAGCGCCTGGTCGCCGGTGATCCTGGTCGCCAATCCGTACATCAATCCCCTGTAGCGGTCGTACAGCACGGCGATCGCGCCCTGATCGCCATTGCCGGCACGTTCGAGCAACGCCTCGTCGGTCAGCTCGGGCAGGCTGCCCGCAGTCAGGCCGCGATCGGGCGTTGCGTTCACTGGTGCATGCGCGCCAGGGCGCCCGATAGTTCATCGGAAGCCAAAAACTCGTCCACCAGACGGAAGAGTTCTGCGTCAACACGGGCCGGCTCGCGGTCTCCGTCGACCACTCTCCAGCGCTCCGGGTCAGCCTCCGCCAGCGCCAGGTATCCGCGTCGGACGCGCTCGTGGAATGCCAGATCATGCCGTGAGGCATCCTCGAAACGCGTCAGTTCCGCCGGGTCTCCAATTCCGCGCCTGCCCAGGCCAACCTCGACCGGCGTATCCAGCAGCAGCACCAGGTCAGGCCGCGTGCCGTCCACGGCCAGCGACTCCATCAGGCGCAGCGACTCGAGATCTACGCCCGCGCCGTAGCCCTGGTAGGCGAGCGTCGAGGCGGCGAAGCGGTCGCAGACCACCACGTCACCGCGATCCAACGCCGGCCGGATCACCTCCTGGACCAGCTGGCTGCGCGCTGCGCTGAAGAGCAGCGCGTCCGCCTCCGGGACGCGTTCGGCGGCGTCGCGGTCGAGCAGCAATGCGCGGATCTGCTCACCCAACCGCGTGCCGCCGGGTTCGCGCGTGAGAGTGACTGCCACGCCCCGCGCGCGCAGGTGCTCGGCCAGGCGTCCCGCCGCCCGTGACTTCCCCGCTCCGTCCGGCCCCTCGAGGGACACGAAACGGCCTAACGCCGCGGCTCTCATTGCGTCGCGAAGTCTAGCGAAGGGATTCTCACCTCGATTCATCCCTTGACCCGCCGATCGCGAACGGCCTCTTACATGCCCGGCCCGTCCGGAGGGGACGCAGGCCCCAGCACCGGGATGGCGCGAGTGGAAGGAGGGAACCAGGGAGAAGCCGAGCCGTTCGGGGACGCACCACTGGATAGGGAGGTTCTTTCGTCAATGTCTCTCAAACGATCGATCGCGATCACGGGAGCCGTCGGGCTCATCGCGATCTCCTCATCGGTTCCGGCGCTCGCGTCGAGCCACCGGGAAGCTCCGTTGATCTCACGGGATCCTTCGGCGGACAACACGGACCTGTACGCGTTCGTCAGTCCGGACAAGCCGAGCACCGTCACGGTCGTCGCCGACTACGACGGCTTCCAGGAGCCGGCCGGCGGCCCCAACTTCTACCCCTTCGACCCCACCGTCCTCTACTGGGTCAAGGTCGACAACAATGGCGACGGCGTTGCCGACGTCACCTACACGTTCCAGTTCACGACTCACGTCGCGAACCCGGACAGCTTCCTGTACAGCGGCTACGGGCCGATCCCCGCGGTGGCCGCGAACGTCACGCAGACCTACACGGTCCAGCGCAACGGCGTGACCGTGGCCAGCGACCTGTCCGTGCCGGCGCCGAACATCGGCCCTCGCACCACGCCCAGCTATCACGACATCGCCAGCGACGGCATTCACTCGTTCGGCACCGATCGCATGGTCTTCGCCGGGCAGCGTGACGATCCGTTCTTCGCCGACATCGGCGCCATCTTCGACCTTGGCGGCCTGCGGCCGTTCAACGGCGCACACCTGCTTCCGCTGGCAACCGCCAAGGGCCAGGACGACCTGGCGGGCTTCAACGTCAACAGCATCGCGTTCCAGGTGCCCAACTCGGACCTGACCGTGGACGGCCAGCCCGTCAGCGGACCCGGCGCAAGCAACGCGTCGGTCGGGTTCTGGGCGGGCGCCAGCCGCATGGTCGTCACGACCGCCGGCACCGCCGGGACCTGGCAGCAGGTTTCCCGTCTCGGCAACCCCCTCATCAACGAGGTGATCATCCCCGTCGGCGAGAAGGACCAGTGGAACGCGTCCGACCCGTCCGGTGATGCCACCTACATGGCCCGTTACCAGAACCCGGAATTGGCGGCGATCATCAACACGATCTACCCGTCACTGCCGGACGCTGACACCACCGGTCGCGGCGACCTCGCCTTGATCCTCGGCCAAGGCGTTCCGACGCTCAACCAGACCAATACCGGCAGCACCCTCTACGACGAGCTCCGGCTCAACATGGGCGTGCCGCCGACCGCACATCCGAGCCGCCTGGGTGCCCTGGCGGGTGACCTGGCCGGCTTCCCCAATGGCCGCCGCCTCACCGACGACGTCGTGGACATCGAGCTCCGCGCCGTTGCTGACGGCTACGGCTCGTTCCTCCACAACGCCTTCGGGCTCAAGAACCTGTCTCCGAACAACCAGATCGGTGACGGGTGCAACACGAACGACCGGGCATTCCTGTCGTCGTTCCCCTACGTCGCGACGCCTTGGAAGGGCTACGAGGGTGGCGACTACCGCCACTCCCCGTGCTCGCTGAACAACCAGGCGCCTGCCGGTGCCGCTGCTCACGCAGCCGGTTCCTCCGCGGCCGCGCTCGCAGGACCGCGCCGCGTGGGGATCTCCCCCAACTAGGACTCGCACGCCGAGGTGAGGCGAGGCTGGCTCGGCGGACCGCAGTGGTCCGCCGGCTGCCTCCGCCTCACGCGGCGCACCTCGCTCTCCACCAGATGCAGCAGGGACGCAGGGGCAAGTGATGGGACGCAACGACACCGAGGGGACACGCACGATGACCGACTCTCGGCCCGATCGCGGCCGGCGATCAAGATCCACCTGGCTAGGCGCCGTTGGCGCGATCTGCGCGATCGCCATTCTCAGTGGCGCCCTGATTGCAGCCGGATCGACCGGCATCAACGGGCCAACGCCAGCCCCGGGCGCGGCGGTCGGTTCCCCATCGGCCGCCACACCCACGAGCGGACTCATCGCCGGGGCGCTCGTCGTGCCGGCCACGCCCGTGACGACGGCCCCGCCGACGGCCGTGCCCGCGGCGTGTGCCGCAGACTCCGGGACCGCGCCTGCCTCCACCGCGACGGAGGCCATGATCGCCAAGTACACGGCGGCGCTCAAGGCCAACCCCGGCGACCACGATTCGCTGCTCTACCTCGGCCTCTCCTACTACCAGCACGCCAGGGAGACGGCGGACCCCACCGACTACAACCGTGCTGACGAGGCGTTCCAGCAGCTGCTCACGGTCAACCCGGACGACGTCGAAGCGCTCATCGGGCATGGCACCATCGCCCTGGCGCGGCACCAGTTCGCCAGCGCCCTCGCCATCGGACAGCAGGCGCTGGCGCTCGATCCCCACACCGCGAACATCTACGGCGTCCTCGGCGACGCGCAGAACGAGCTGGGCCTCTACGACCAGGCCCAGGCCAGCGTCGATGCCATGGCCCGGATGCGACCGGACCTCAGTTCCTACAGCCGCGTGTCCTACGTGCGCGAGTTGCACGGGGACCTTCCCGGCGCGATCAGCGCGATGGCTCTGGCCATCGAGGCGGGCGGGCCGGTGCCGGAGAACACGGGCTACCTGCGCGTGATCCTGGGCAATCTCCAGTTCACGGCCGGCGACCTCCAGAAGGCAGATGGTGCCTACCGGACGGAGCTTCAGCTTGAGCCCGGTTACGTCTTCGCACTCGCAGGCGTGAGCCGCGTGTCGGCGGCCCGGGGTGACCTCGACCAGGCCATCGCCTGCTACAAGGTCGCCGCCGACCGCGTTCCGTTCCCCGAATTCCTGATTGCCGAAGGGGAGGCACAGCAAGCCGCCGGGCGCGATCAGGACTCCAGGAAGACGTACGCGCTGGTGCGCCAGATCGAGGCGCTGTTCGCCGCCAACGGTGTCAACACGGACCTGGACCTGGCACTCTTCGAGTCGGAGCACGGCGATCCGGCCACGGCCCTGACGCTGGCCCAGACGGCCTACGCCGCCACGCCGACCATCAAGGCCGCCGACGCGCTGGGCTGGGCGCTGTACCAGAACGGCCAGTTCGCGCAGGCCCGCACGTACGCCGACGAGGCGCTGAGGCTCGGCTACAAGGACCCTTCCTACACGTACCACGCGGGCATGATCGCCAAGGCACAGGGCGACGACGCCCAGGCGCGCAGCTGGCTCCAGCAGAGCCTTGCCGCCAACCCGATGTGGTCGCCGCTCTACGCGCCGCGGGCCGCGGCCGCGCTCGCCGAACTCGGCGGCGCAGCGGGGACCCAGCCGTGAGCGGCCTCGTTCGTCTCCAGAGGCTTCGCCGGCCGCTGCTGGCAGGGTTCCTCGCCTCAACGGCGCTGCTCTTCCCGGTTGCCGTCAGCGCGCACCCGCTGGGCAACTTCACGATCAACCGCTACGACGGCATTCGCGTGTCGACGACGGACGTGGTCGTGGACCACGTCCTGGATATGGCGGAAATACCGACCTTCTCCGAGCGTGCGGACATGGACACGGACGGCGACGGCAGCGTGTCTGATTCCGAAGCCGCAGCCTATGCGGCCAGCCACTGCGACAGCACCCGGCAGTCGCTGAACCTTTCTGTTGGGGGAATGCCGTTGGCGCTGGCCGTCACCGAGCGCGGTATCGAGTTCCCGCAGGGCCAGGGCGCCGTGACCATGCGCCTCGTATGCACCTACCGGGCTCCGCTGGCCTCGCCGCTCTCGGCAGGCACTGCCTTCTCGTTCAGCGACAACCTCTACGCGGACCGCCGCGGCTGGCGCGAGGTCGTGGTGCAGGGCGACGGAGCCACCCTGGTCAATTCGGACGCCCCGGACTCCACCGTCAGCCTGCGCCTGACCACCTATCCGACGGACCTGTTGACCGTCCCGCTGGACCAGTTCCAGGCGGCGTGGACCGCCCAGCCGGGTGGCCCAGCATTGCCACCACTCAGCATCCCCGACGCGCAGCCCATCACCAGCCAGCCGGCGTCGCTCAGCGGGACCGTGCCGCAGCAGCCAGTCTCGGCGCCGGCCGATCCCGCCGTCATACCCGTCCAGCCCGCCGCCAACCCGCCGGTGACCGCCGCGGTGCCGAATGGCGTCACGGACCTTGGCTCGGATGTGACCGCGTTGTTCCAGGCCAAGGACCTCACCCCGTGGGTGATCGCGGTCTCGCTGTTGGTGGCCGCGGGCCTGGGCGCCCTGCATGCCGTCTCCCCTGGCCATGGCAAGACCGTCATGGCCGCCTACCTGGTCGGGTCACGTGGCAATGCGCGCCAGGCCCTGGGACTCGGTCTGATGGTAACGGTGTCTCACACGATCGGAGTGCTAACCCTGGGACTGCTGACCCTCTCGTTCTCCACGGTCATCCAACCCGATCGCCTCTATCCGATCCTGGGCGTGGCCTCCGGCACGATCGTCGTCGCTATCGGCACGTGGCTGATCTGGCAGCGGATTGCCGAGGTACGCCGGTCGCGCTCGGCTGCCCGGGCCGACGTCGCGCATGCCGAGGCTCACGCGGACCATCTCGAACACGATCACGAACACCACCACGCTGACGACCACGGACACGTACACCAGACCAGCGACGCCGAACCCCACGACCATCCGCACGACAGTGATGAGCACGAGCACGCCGCCGAGGACGGCTGGCACAGCCATGGCGGCCGGACCCACACACACCTTCCCCCGAAGGGAACCACGCTGAGCCGTCGCGGCCTGATCACGCTCGGACTTGCCGGCGGCATGGTGCCGTCAGTCTCCGCCCTGATCGTCCTTCTTGGAGCGCTCGCGGCGGGCAGGCCCGCCTACGGCGTCGTGCTCACGGTGGCGTTCGGACTGGGCATGGCCATCGTGCTGGTGGGGGTCGGCATGGGCCTCGTCTACGCTCGGGGCTTCGTGGAACGCTTCTCCACGGGCGGCCGCGGCGTGAGCGTTGCGCGGTGGCTGCCGACGGCGACGGCCTTCACCGTGCTCGGTGCCGGTGCGCTGATGACGGTCCAGGCGCTGGCTCTGCGTTGAGGCGCCCGGCCGCGGGCGCGCCGCGTGGACCTCAGCGCCAGGTGCGAACGCGATCCGGGTAGACGCGTACGCGACGGAACGGCTCGCGGCCGCGAGAACGGGACACGAAGTTGGCCCGCTCAGCCGCCTGGTGCTGCAACCGCCGGATGTAGGCGTTCTGCGGGGAGAGCTCGACCGGCTTCTGCTCCTGGCGCACCAGGCCGATGGCGTCCTCCACCTCGCGAAGCGCAGCCTCGTTGGGGTCCAGGTCCAGCGAGAAGAGCGCGGTCAGGGAGGCCTGGATCTGTACGATCGTGTTGGACTTGAGCACGTAGATGGGAAGTCCGCGGTCTTCGGCGTCACGCAGGGCCGGCGCCTTCTGCTTGTAGAAGTTGCGCAGGGTAATGACCACGTCCGCTTCTCGGGCTTCGCGCACGATCACGACCGGCAGCTGAAGCTCGCGAATGGCCTGTTCGAGGCGCTTGCGGCTGACCCCGAAACCCAGCACGTTGAGCGTCTCCAGCGGGAGGCTGGCCTCTTGGCGTCCGTCGGAGAGGTGGATGACCTCCGCCTCCGGATCGTCGTCGTCCGTGTCCGGTTCGAGCCAGATCTCGCGCGGCGGCCAGACGGCCGAGTCCAGCGCCCCAGCCGCATCCACCGGTCGCCCGACGGTCTCCGCGCTGGCAGACTCGTCGTCCACCCCCGACGCGCTCGATTCGGCACGCATCTCCCGCATTGCGCGCACCGCCGAGTCGCGCCACGCCTTCTGGCGGTCGAACTCGCGCGAATCCCTGGCGCGCGGTTCCGGTGGCGGCGGCGTGCCGCGCTCCAGAGGACCCCGGTCGGCAATCTCGCCGGCCTGGAAACCGGTGGGTGCCGACGAACCCGCCGGAGCGGGGAAGGTTTGTCCCGACTCCCCAGGCCAGGCCGCTGGAGGGGTTTCAGAACCGGACGAACGGGTGCCGCCGCTCCGCCCGCGTGAACTGCGCCAGCCGCCACTCGCACCGGGCCGATAGCCGGGCCGCGCTCCACCACGCTCGCGCTCTCCGCCGCGCTCGCGCTCCGGGCTTCGAGCTCCGATCTCGCGGTAGCCCGCGCCGGCCTCGTTGCGGCGCGCGTCCGGCCGCCAGCCGGGCTCGACGCGCCAGCCCATCTGTCCGCTGCCGACCAGGCCGCCGAATCGCTCTCCGGGCAACTGGGCCGACGGCCCTGGCTTTGGCCGGGCCTGCGACCGATGAACGCCCGATTCGTCCCGCCAGCGCATCTCCGGGGCGAGTGGATCGCCGCGCAGCAGCGCGTCGACGGTCTCGGCCACATCCACGTGCACGGTCACGCGATCGCGATCCTGGATCTCCACCACCACGTCGAAGGTGGGCGGCGCCTTTCGCTCCAGCACGCTCTTCTGCGTGCGCCGCCGACGTGCCTCCTCGTCGCCGAGCGTCACCGACTGGATACCGCCGATCAGGTCCGACAGCGTTGGGTTGAGCATCAGGTTGTCCAGGCTGTTGCCGTGGGCGGTGCCGATCAGCTGGACTCCGCGCTCGGCGATGGTGCGGGCGGCCAGTGCCTCCAACTCCGTGCCGATCTCGTCGATGACGATGACCTCCGGCATGTGGTTCTCCACCGCCTCGATCATCACCGCGTGCTGTTGCGCCGGGGTGCGCACCTGCATTCGGCGTGCGCGGCCGATTCCCGGATGGGGAATGTCTCCGTCGCCCGCGATTTCGTTGCTCGTGTCAACGACCACGACACGCTTGTCCATGTCGTCTGCCAGCACGCGCGCCGCCTCGCGCAGCATGGTGGTCTTGCCAATGCCCGGCCGGCCCATGATCAGCACCGAGTTCCCGGACTCCACCAGGTCCTCGATGATCTCGATCGTGCCGAACACGGCCCGCCCGATGCGGCACGTCAGCCCAACGATCTTGCCGTTGCGATTGCGAATGGCCGAGATGCGGTGGAGCGTCCGCTCGATGCCCGCGCGGTTGTCGTCGCCGAACGAGCCGATGTGGTCGACGACGTACTGGATGTCCTCCTCGTCGATCTCTCGAGACAGGAGTTGCGCCTCGCCGCCCGCGCCGAAGCGCGCCTCCGGCGGGCGGCCGAGATCGAGCACCACCTCGATCACCGTCGATGCCTCCGGCAGGGCCCTGAAGCTGGCCTGGATCTCCGGGGGCAGGCAGTCGAGCAAGACGTCGATGCCGTCCGTGAGCTCGTGGCGCGGCGCGGGATGCGGCCGCGATCTGGTCGTGCCGACCTCGTCGTCGGGGGCGAGCTCCGCAGCCGAGAGCGGCTCGGGAGCGACTGGCGGCAGGTCTGGTTGGCTTCGTTGGGTAACCACGATTCCTCCTGGGTCAGCGGACGGCCGGCACGAGCATCGGCTCGGCGACGCGCACCAGGTTCTCCTTCAACAGCAGCGAGACGTTGGCGATGGGTTCGAAACCAGCCTCCTCCAGGCGCCGGTCCAGTGGTGACTCGTAGGTTCGCACGGCCGTCAGAATGCCGCGAGCTTCGGGTGTGCCGCGCGCGACCACGCCCAGGCCGTAGTGGATGAGGTCGGTCGGATCGTGGGCCGGCGTCGAGACCACACGGAGGTAATGCGGCTGGTCTTCCTTCGCCACGCCGATCTGCACGAACGCAGCCAGCTCATGGGTCGCCGGCGGCGGTGCTTCCTGGACGAACGCCTCGACGTCGGCGAAGCGGAGGATCGGCGTCAGCGACGATCGCGGGATGCGCCACTCGCTTCCCTGGCGCTCCCAGTCGGCGATGCGGTAGCCCTCGAATCGGAACACGGGCCGCGGGGTCGTCGACTGGTACAGGCGATGCAACTGGAGGGCATCCAGCGCGGTCGTCGGCCGGATGCCCATCTCGGCCGCCTCTGCGTCGGTGGGGAGCTGCGGCAACGGCGCCGTCGGCGGGCGGTACAGGATCACCTCTTCGCCGTACCGAGCGAAGCCGGCCTGCATGAACAGCTCCACGTTCCCGCCCTCATCCGAACACGCAACGTGGATCCGTTCCGCACCACGCTTGGCGCCGTCGCGCAGCAGGTGCTGCACCAGGCGGAAGCGGATGTCGCCCGCGTCGCCATGGTCGACCGCGTCCAGCTCCACGATGGTCCACTCGTCGCGGTGGTTGTCGCGCTGGACGCGGGCAAGGCCCGAGAGGCTGCCGTCCACCTCGTAGACATACAGCGGGTCGTGCGGCTGGAACGCACCGAGCGGCATGCGGAAGAGGCTGAAGACGCTGATCTGGCTGGCGTTGACGGGCAGGCCCAGCGAGCGCACCGGCGTGCCCTCGGCGTCCTCCTCGCGAACGGGCGCATGCGAAAGCCGGGACAACTCTCCCAGGGCGGCAAGGTCCGTGAGGCGAGCCGCCCGCACGCGCCCGGAACGCCCGGGCCTGATCGTCACCGGTCCGCCTCGCGAGCGCCCCTGTCCGCTGCCTGCGCCTGGGCCCGGCGGGTTGGGTGATGACGCCGTCCGCTGCCCTCTTCGGGCTCGGCATAGGCGCCGGCCATGGTCGCGAGCAGGCTGTGGAAGCGCGTCTCTCCGGCCAGCTCCGGGTGAAACGCGGTTGCCAGCACGTTGCGCTGCCGAACGGCCACCACGCGGCCGTCGTCCAGCCGCGCCAGCACGTCCACCTCCGGGCCGACACGATCGATCACGGGGGCCCGAATGAAGACGCCATGGACCGGCTGGTCGCCAAGGATCGGAACCTGGAGGTCCGACTCGAAACTGTCCAGCTGGCGCCCGAAGGCATTGCGCTTGACGCTCACGTCAAGCAGCGGCCAGACCGGTTCGTCGCCGTCCACGATGTCGCGGCTGAGCAGGATCATCCCGGCGCACGTCCCGAAGATTGGCGCGCCGCGATCGGCCAGTTCCTGGATGGGCTGGCGGAGTCCCCAGCGGTCGACGAGCTTGCGAATGGCCGTGCTCTCGCCACCGGGCAGGATCAGGCCGTTGACGCCTTCCAGGTCCTCGGGCAGGCGCACGGCCACGCCCTCGGCGCCGATCTGGCGCAGTACGCTGAGGTGCTCGGCGAAGGCTCCCTGAAGCGCCAGGACGCCGATCTTCACGGGGTCACCGCCGTTGGACGCGGCAGGTGCGCGGCTTCTCGTGGCTACCAGCCTCGAACGGCCAGCCGCTCACCCTCTGGGATCTGTTCCATGGCGATTCCGCGCATCGGTGCGCCAAGTCCCTTGGACACCTCGGCGATGATCTTCGGGTCGTCGAAGTGAGTCGTGGCCTGGACGATCGCACGAGCCGTGCGGGCCGGATCCTCCGACTTGAAGATGCCCGAGCCGACGAACACACCCTCGGCACCGAGCTGCATGGCCAGCGCCGCGTCGGCCGGGATGGCGATCCCGCCGGCCACGAAGTTGACGACCGGCAACCTTCCGGCCTCGGCAACGCTCTTGACCAGCTCGTACGGTGCCTGAAGCTCCTTGGCCGCCACGAACAGCTCGTCCGGGCGCATCGCCTGCAGGGCACGGATGCCCGACTGAAGCGCGCGGATGTGGCGCACGGCTTCCACGATGTTGCCGGTCCCCGCCTCTCCCTTGGTCCGGATCATGGCCGCGCCCTCGTTGATGCGGCGGAGCGCTTCGCCCAGATCCCGGCAGCCGCAGACGAAGGGCACCTTGAAGGCGTGCTTGTCGATATGGTTGACCTCGTCGGCCGGTGTGAGCACCTCGGACTCGTCGATGTAGTCGACGCCCAGCGCCTCCAGGACCTGTGCCTCGACGAAGTGGCCGATGCGCGCCTTGGCCATCACCGGGATCGTGACCGCGGCCATGATCCCCTCGATCATGGAGGGGTCGCTCATGCGCGCGACGCCGCCGGCGGCACGAATATCGGCCGGGACCCGCTCGAGCGCCATCACCGCGACGGCGCCTGCGTCCTCGGCGACCTTCGCCTGGTCCGGGGTGACGACGTCCATGATGACGCCGCCCTTGAGCATCTGGGCGAGGCCCGTCTTGGTGGCCCAGGTGGATGTCTGGACGGTCACGGTCGGTGCTGCCTTCGGAGGTTGGCTGGGGTTGCGCGAATGGCGCGGCCCGCGGCCTGGGACTGGGTGGGCGCCGATTATCGCACGGGCTCCGTGCTGGTCTTGGATGAACCGCTCGCCACATTGGTCAAGGGTCCAATGACTTCGTAATAGGCCGTCAGTACCGGTACCGCTCCGCGACCGTGACTGATAGGGTCGCGGCATGCAAGTCCGTACCCGACAGCCTCGCCCTCAGGTCGATCTGGGCAAAGACCTTGAGCGAGCCGTCGAACGCAACGAGATCGGGCTGGAGTACCAGCCGATCATCGATCTCCAGACGGGCGCCATCGCCGCCGTGGAGGCGCTCCAGCGCTGGCGGCATCCGCTGCTCGGCACCATCCCGCCCGCCGACTATCTGCCGCTTGCGGAAGAGTCGGGCCTGATCGTGCCCATCGGCAAGCGAGTGCTGGAAACGGCCGCTCGGCAGCTCCGCACCTGGCACCTGGGCTTCGCCCGTATGCAGGGGCTGGGCATGAACATCAACATCTCGCCGCCGGAGCTGGCCCGTCCGGATTTCGCCGCGTTCGTCGAGGCGACCCTGGACCAGGCGGAGATCTCGCCCGTCTCCATTACCTTCGAGCTCTCCCCCGGTTGCGCCGACTACCTGGACACCACGCTGGAATTGCGCGACCTCGGCGTCAACCTGGCGATGGAGGACTTCGGCGCCGGCACCACCCTGGAGGACGTCCGCCGCCTGCCGGTCAACGCCCTGAAGCTGCACAGCTCATTCACCGCGCTGGCTGCAGGGCCTCCCGAGGACGTCGCGTTCGCGGAATCGCTGCTGGCCATCGCCAGGGCGCGCAACCTGACCACCACCGGCAAGGGCGTCGAGACGCGCGATCAGGCTCGCCGCCTGGCAGCTCTCGGCTGCGATCTGGCCCAGGGCTTCCTCTACAGCAAGGCGCTCGGTCCCGAGGGCATCGGCACATTGCTCGCACGCGGCCGCGTCTCGTTCGCCGGAGCACCCCGACTAAGCCGCTGAGCCGCGGCGGAACGCCCGCGTCCGCTCGCAACCGCACCGGAGCGCACCCTCAACCAAGCCAAGACTTCCCACGTGGCCCGCGGCATGTCACCATGCCGCCTCCGGCGAGGCACAAGCCGGCTCACGAGGGGAAGTCAGCGTGTTTCGAGGGGTCAATAGCGAACAGTGGCGCCGATGGCGGCGCAATTCCGTCGTGGCAGCGCTGGCGTTCGTCTTCCTGACAACGGCCGTCGGGACAATTCTGGCCGGAACGGTCGCCCAAGTCGCCCTGACGCCGAGCACCGGGTTGGCGGGCTCATCCTTCGACGTCTCTGGCACAGGATTTGCGCCGGGCTTCTCTGCGCCGGCGTCCGTCTCGATCTTCTGGGATACGACCGCCACGCAGCTGGGCGCACCAACGCCGGTGGCTCTCGACGGCACATTCGGCCCCGTGACGGTGCAGGTTCCCGCGGGCGCCGCGACCGGGCCGCATACGGTCATCGCCTGCGAAATGGTGGCGGCGAATGGTGTGGTTACGTGCGGAACCGGGCCACAGCAACAGGCGCAGGCGCAGTTCACGGTCAGCGCCGCTCCTACGCCGACCCCGTCGCCGAGCCCGAGCCCGACGCCGAGTCCCACGCCGAGTCCCACGCCGAGTCCCACGCCGAGTCCGACGCCGAGTCCCACGCCGAGTCCCACGCCGACACCTACACCTACGCCCACCCCAACTCCGACACCTACACCTACCCCGACGCCTACTCCGACTCCCACGCCCACTCCGACACCAACGCGCACCCCGCGCCCCACACCTCGGCCAACTCCACGCCCGACCCCGCGGCCGACACCCCAGCCGACACCCCAGCCAACGCCTCGACCAACTCCACGTCCGACCCCGCGTCCGACGCCTCGGCCCACGCCGCAGCCGACGCCGACCCCGACTCCGACTCCGACTCCGAGCCCCACTCCGAGCCCCACTCCGAGCCCGACGCTGACGCCTGCGCCGGCACCGAGCCCGTCGCCGGAGCCGAGCCCCAGTCCGGTCGTCACACCCGAGCCGCCGGTTACGCCGGCTCCGACGGCCACGCCTGCCCAGACAGCCGGTTCCGCGCCGCAGGTCACGGCCGAGCCGACCGCGACCCCCGGGCCGACCGTTGCAACCGTGGTGCCGCCTGGGCCGACTCCTGGCCCGACACCGCAGGCCACGGCGACGCCAACGTTCTGGCCGCAGTACCTGCGCGACCCGGGCGCCGACGGCACGCTCCACAGCCTGGGAACGGTGGGCACGAGCGCCTTCCTGGCGCTCCTCGTGGCGTTCCTCATCCCATTCCCCGGCACGCTCTTCAACAAGACCGTCGAGGCCAACTACGGAGAGATCCAGGGCTGGTTCGCGAAGCTGCGCAAGCGCTGGCATGACCTGGTCTCGCGGGTCGCCGTCGGTCCGCTGAAGCCCGTGGTCGGCTGGCTGGGAGCGGCGATGACCGGCTCGACCGGGGTCTGGCTGTTCCTGCTCCTGAGCGCCTTGGTCTACGGCTTCCTCAGCCCTGCCTTCGGCCTCAACTCCAACTCACTGATCCTGTTCCTTGGCCTGGTCGTGGGCTTGAGCTTCATCACGGCCGCGTTCGACCTGCCGCTGCGCGTGTACCACCGCCGACGAACCAAGAAGCAGGACGCCGGCGTGCTTCGGGCACTCTGGTGGACGCTGCTCATCGCGATCGTGTGCGTGCTCATTTCGCGCCTGTCCGGCTTCCAGCCGGGCTATCTGTATGGGCTGATCATCTCGATCGTCTTCGTCACCGAGATCAGCCTGCGCGACGAGGGCCTGGGCACCTGGCTGGCCTCGCTGTGGCTACTCGCGCTCAGCTTCGTGGCCTGGATCCTGCTGGGAATCGCCCGCCAGATGGGCGGCGACGCCACGTTGCAGCTGTTCATCCAGACGATCCTGGCCACGTTCGTGGTGGCCGGTATCGAAGCGCTGGTGATCGGGCTGCTCCCGATGCGCTTCCTGCCTGGGCATCCGCTGTTCGCGTGGCGGCGAAGCCTCTGGTTCCCGCTGTTTGCGCTGGCGATCTTCGGCTACCTGCTGATCCTGGTCGATCCCGCCAACGGCTACCTCTCCAACGACAGCCAGGCGCCGATGCTCGTCGGCATCGTGTTTCTGGTCACCTTTGGCATCGTCTCATTCGGCACCTGGGCCTACTTCCGCTACCGGCCCGCCCGCACGGGCGGCGACCGGCCCGGTGAGTCTTCCGACCCGGAGCTCGCCTCGGGCGACCGCTAGGCGTTCGCCTCCCGCGAGGCCTGGTCGGACCCGTCAGACGGCTCAGTCACCGTGGTTGGATTTCCTGTCGCGTCGGTTGGGCTCTTCTCATCGTCGCCCGCCAGGAGCTGATAGAGACTCCGGCGCGTGGCGGTCAGGATGCGCTCGGCCTCGGCGATGGCCGCCGGGCTGCCAACCTGAAACACCTGCACTGACGCCTGCGCGACCTGGGCGATCAGGCCACGGAGGTCGGCTCCCTCGCGGCCCCGGTTCACGTCCCAGTGCGCACCCGGCTTGGCGGCCGTCGCCTCCACTCGCCCGGGCTCCGTCAGCGTGAATACCCGCCGACCATCGCGCTCCTCGACGCGGACCAGGCCCTCGTCCTCGAGCTGCTGCAGCGTGGGGTAGATGGAACCGGCGCTCGGGGCCCACGCGCCGCCGCTGCGGTCCCGCAGCTCCTGCATGACCTGGTACCCGTGCATCGGGCTCTCCGCCAGCAATGCCAGGATGGCCGTGCGGACATCGCCGCGACGCGCCACCGGTCCGCGTCCGAACGCGCTGGCCATGCCGCGTCCGGCGCCGGGGCCAAACGCGCGCCACTGCCAGCCGCCGCGGTCGGGACCCGGGCCGCGGCCACGCCGATGCTCGTGCTCGGCTCCCATATCGTGATCCGGGTCGTGGCGACGCTCGCGCCGCCCTCGGCCGGGTTCGTTGTGATGGTGGTTGAACACCATGTCCTCCTTGAATTGCGCCTGCCGACTATCTGTCGTTCTATCGGCGCACTGTCACGATATATCGCTATCTCCCACCTGTCAAGAACCGAGCGGTCGCTACCATCCGCCCATGGCCGTGTTGCGAACCCGCGTCGACCCCGCCAGCCCGGAGGTGCGAGCCAACGCCGCCGCGATGCGCGCTCTCGTGGCGGATCTCCGGTCGAGGACGAACGCGTTAACTGAGCGCGGCGCGGCGGGAGACGCTCGTTCCGTGGCACGCCACGTGGAACGCGGCAAGTTGCCGGTGCGGGAACGCGTCGACCGGCTGCTGGACCCGGGCTCGCCGTTCCTGGAACTGAGCCCCCTGGCCGCCAACGGCCTCTATGACAACGAAGCGCCCGGCGCCGGAATCGTCACCGGCATCGGCACGGTGAAGGGCGTGGAATGCGTGATCGTCGCCAACGACGCGACGGTGAAGGGCGGCACCTACTACCCGATGACCGTGAAGAAGCACCTGCGGGCGCAGGAGATTGCCCTGGCCGACCGTGTGCCGTGCATCTACCTGGTCGACTCCGGCGGTGCGTTCCTGCCGCTCCAGGACGAGGTTTTCCCGGACCGCGACCACTTCGGCCGGATCTTCTACAACCAGGCCCAGATGTCGGCGCGCGGCATTCCGCAGGTCGCGCTGGTCATGGGCTCCTGCACGGCCGGTGGCGCCTACGTGCCCGCGATGAGCGACGAGACCGTCATCGTCCGCGGCACCGGCACGATCTTCCTGGGTGGGCCGCCGCTGGTCAAAGCGGCCACCGGGGAAGAGGTGAGCGCCGAGGACCTGGGTGGTGCCGCGGTCCACGCCCGGATCAGCGGCGTCGCCGACTACGAGGCCCTCGACGACGAGCACGCGCTGGCGCTCGGGCGGGAGATCGTTGGCAGCCTGGCCTGGAAGAAGCCCGAATTGCCGTGGATCCGGAGCGCGTCGCGGCCGCCGTCCGTGGCGACCCCGGATCGAGAGGATGCAATGCTCGCTGCGGAGGACCCGACCGGGATGTACGGAGCCGCTTCGGTGGATCTGCGCAAGGGCTACGACGTCCGCGAGGTCATCGCCCGAATCGTGGACGCGTCGGAATTCCACGAGTTCAAGCCGGCCTACGGGGAGACGCTGGTCACGGGCTTCGCCGCCATCGACGGATTCCCCGTCGGCATCCTGGCGAGCAATGGCGTCCTCTTCAGCCAGAGCGCCCTGAAAGGTGCCCACTTCATCGAGCTCGCCTGCGAGCGCAAGGTGCCGCTGGTCTTCCTCCAGAACATCACCGGCTTCATGGTCGGTCGCGAGTACGAAGCCGGCGGCATTGCCAAGGACGGCGCCAAACTGGTGACCGCCGTCTCCTGCGCGGCCGTGCCCAAGTTCACGGTGATCATCGGCGGCTCCTTCGGGGCCGGCAACTACGGCATGGCCGGCCGCGCGTACGGCAGCCGCGGGCTGTGGATGTGGCCGAATGCGCGGATCAGCGTGATGGGCGGCCAGCAGGCGGCCACCGTGCTGTCCACGGTCCGTGGCGAGTGGAGCTCTCCGGAGGAGCGCGCGGCCTGGGAGGCGCCGATCCTGGAGAAGTACGAGCGCGAGGGCAATCCCTACTACTCCACGGCCCGCCTCTGGGACGACGGCGTGATCGACCCGGCGCAGACGCGGGAGGTGCTGGCGCTGGCCATCTCTGCGTCGCTCAACGCACCCATCGATGACACGAAGTTCGGTGTCTTCCGGATGTAGAGCGCCCCCTCAGTGCGGAGTGGCCGCGCAGGGGCCACGGGTGCCGCATGACCTTTGGTGGGCAGCCCCGTCGGCGCCCGGTCCCGATACTCGGCACGTGGTCCAGTTCGGGGAGGGCAGCCGGTGCGTGACGACGAAAAGGCGATCCAAGGCCTGAGAGCCGCAACCCGCATGGCCCCAGACGACGCCGGTGTGCATCGGCTGCTGGCGCAGCGGCTGGCGGCGGCCGGCATGGCGGACGAGGCGCACGAGCACTTTCGGGCCGCGGTAGCGCTCGACCCGGCCGACGACGAATCACGCCTGGGACTTGCGCGTCTGCTCATTGACGCGGGCGACAGCGCAGCCGCGCTGGCAGTCCTCGAGGACCTCATGGCTGCGGCCCCAACCGAGGAGGCACTCGCGCTACGGGCGCGCGCGATCAGTGGCGCCTGGAACGTGGCGCCGGTCCAACTCGAATCGGCCGGCAAACGTGACCGCCGCGGCCCGCCGGATGCGTTCGAGATCGGCTCCGACGGTTATCCAGAAGGTGTTCTGGCGCATCGTGACGTGACGCTCGCCAAGGAACGCGCCCATGGCCCCGTCGGCTTGGAAGGATTGGCCCCGCCTGAGCCACCCGAGGCATTGGAGCGACCGCGCATCACCTTCGCCGACGTCGGTGGCATGCACGCCCTGAAGGAAGAGATACGCCTCAAGATCATCTATCCCGCCAGCCATCCGGACGTCTACCGCGCCTACGGCCAGACGGCGGGCGGAGGCGTGCTTCTGTTCGGGCCACCAGGCTGCGGCAAGACGCACCTTGCCCGGGCGACGGCCGGTGAGATTGGCGCCTCCTTCATGTCGGTTGGCATCGCGGATGTGCTGGACATGTGGATCGGCTCCTCCGAGCGCAACCTGCATGGGCTCTTCGAGGTCGCCCGAACTCACGCTCCCGCCGTGATGTTCTTCGACGAGGTGGACGCGCTGGCAGCGGATCGCGCGGACTTCCGCAGCACCGCCGGCCGCGCCGTCATCAACCAGTTCCTGGCCGAGCTCGATGGCATGGAAGCGCGCAACGATGGCCTGCTGGTCATCGCTGCCACCAATGCCCCGTGGCACCTCGATCCGGCGTTCCTGCGGCCCGGCCGTTTCGGTCAGGCCGTGTTCGTGCCGCCGCCGGACCCGGCTGCGCGGGCAGAGATCCTGAGCGTGCTCTGCCGTAACAAGCCTGCCTCCGAGGCTGACCTCAACCGAATCGCCCACGCGACCAACGGCTACTCGGGCGCAGACCTCAAGGCCGTGATTGATCGAGCGGCGCAACGCCTCCTGGTCGAGTCGCTGCGCGATGGCGTCATCCGGTCAATCACCACGAACGACCTGCTGGCCGCCACCGCGGAGATAACACCCACGACGACGGAGTGGTTTCTGGACGTGCGCAACTACGTCCGCTACCAGAACCAGACAGGCTTCTACGACGCCGTGCGCCCATACCTGAAATGAGCCGGCCCGGAGCTCCCACGGTCAGTCATCGTGAGGCTGGCGCCCATTGGCTGGACGTGGGGCGACCGGAACGAGCCGTTCCCGAGCTCCAACAGGCGCTCGCTCAGGCTCCCTCAGATGCCCGCACCCATTCGCTCCTGGCCTTCGCGTACGCGCGAGTCGGCCAGAGCCAGGCAGCCGTGGCCGAAGCGCAGGAGGGTGTTCGCCTGGCACCGGCGAGGCCCTTCAGCTTCCGGATACTGGCGCGGGCCTGGTTGGCTGCGGGCGATCTGAAACGGGCGGATCTGTCGGCTGGCGAGGCGATTCGCCTGGATCCCAATGACCCCGAAGCGTACGTGCTCATGGCGGAGATCCAGCGCAGACGGTTTCAGTACCGTGCGTCGCTCCGAATGAGCGACGAGGCGCTGCGCCGCGCTCCGGCGAGCCCGAATGCGCTCAATGCCCGGGCGGTCGCGCTCATTGGCCAGGGTCGAACCAAAGAGGCGCAGGCCACGATCGGCGACGCCCTGCACGAGGATCCAGCGGCGGCCTACCTGCACCACAACCTCGGACTGGCCCTGTTCAACCGCGGCGAGCCCGTTTCGGCGGCACAGGAGTTCACCGAAGCGCTGCGGCTGAACCCCGACTCCAAGGGCACACAAGCCCTGTTGGACAAGGCGACCCGCCAACCCTCGTACATCGGCTGGACATGGCGCTCCGTGACATGGTGGTTCGGCATTCCGTTCTGGCAGCGCACGGCGACCGTGGTTGTGGCGATTGCCGCGTCGGTCGTGTTTCCTCCTGCCTGGTGGTTCGCGGGTGGCCTGATCCTGAGCTGGTTCACGCGTGCCTGGGTGATGTCCCTGGCAGCCCGCGGCGACACCAATCTGCATCGTGGCCTGGAGCTCGCGGCGGCGTTCGCGCTCGGGATCTGCCTGCTGGGGACGGCTTCGCCCGTCGTGGCGGCACCGGGGCTGGGCTACGACCCGATGGTCGGCACGCTGGTCGCGTTCGCGGCCACGGCAGTCCCGCCATCGCGCGGCCGGGCACGTCCTCTGGCATGGGCATGGCTGGTGCTGGCGCTGCTGTTCACCGCCGCGGAGCTGCTCATGCCGGAATCCATTGCGCACTTGTCGAGCGATGCCGTCAGCTGGGCCATCCTCCTCGCCCTGGCTATGCCCCTGCTGCTCGGGCGCCTGGCGCGGGAGTGACCGCGCACGCCGATATGATCGGCACATGATTTGGCCGCAAACCACGAGCCCGAGGACCGGCAGGTGAGTGCCGGCCGCGTCCTCAGCGTCAACCTCAACGACGGCGGTGTGCCCAAGCTGCCGGTCGAGCGTGCCTGGGTTGGTGAACTGGGCCTTGACGGGGACCGGCACCGCGAAGACACGGTCCACGGCGGCCCCCTGCGCGCCGTATGCCTGTTCGCGATCGAGGCCATCGAGAGGCTGCAGGCGGAAGGCCACCCGACCGAGATCGGCGGTGTCGGCGAGAACCTGACCACGTCCGGCGTGGAGTGGTCCCGACTGCCTGGCGGGACGCGGGTCAAGGTCGGATCGGAACTGGTCCTTGAGCTGACCACGCCCGCAAACCCATGCGAGACGCAGCGCCAGAACTTCATCCGCGGCGAGTTCAAGCGCATCTCCCGCGTTCTCTTCCCGGACGACAGCCGCATGTATGCGCGCGTCGTGGTGCCCGGTGAGGTGCGGCCCGGCGATTCCATCCAGGTGCTGCCGCTCGGCGATGGCTCCGACGCGGATGCCTGGGAACGCCTGGCCCGGATCGACGCCGCCGAGCTGAAGGCAGACGCGCGCCTGTGGGCGGCCGCCGCGAGCGGTGGCGTGGACATCCACGTCTCCGTGGATGAGGAGCTGGCCATGGCATGCGCGCCGGATGCCCAGGAGCCCGTCTTCAACCATGCGCTCGGTCTGCGCACGCTGCCCAACCTGCTGCCGCGTGTACTGGACTTCTATCGATCCCACGGTGTTGCCGGGAGTTTCGGCATCGATCGAGCGCCGTGGCCCGGCGCTCAGCCGGAATACCAGCTGGCCGTCCTGGCAGCGGACGTGGCGAGTCTCCCAGAAGGTGTCCTGGCCATCGGGGAGCTGCCCGATGGCTTCACGGTCCGCCGGGTGGGCCCGGACGATTTCGCGGCCTTCACCGGCGTGGCTGCGACGGTCTTCGCCGGCCTGGGCTTCGACCGGGACCGAGTCGCTGCCCTGATGCCGTACCTGCTGGCCTCCCGCGGCGTCCACGCGGTCCTTGCCGAGAGGCACGGACGGCCGGTGGCAACCGGGCTGCTCTCCACCCACAGGCGTGTCGGCCTGATGCGGACCGGCACGGTCCTGCCCGAGTACCGCGGCCGCGGGCTGCAGCGAGCGCTGATCCGCGAGCGCATCCGGCTGGCGATCGAGGATGGCTGTGACCTGATCGCGGCGCACACCGGCCTCGACAGTCTGTCCGAACACAACGTGACCGCCGCAGGCCTACGTCGCATCGCGACACGCGACATGTACACGTTCGACCCCACCGCCGATCCGGCCCCCTCCGTCAGCGAGCGCGTGGCCGCTGTATGAGCGACCGCCTCCAGATCCAGCATTCCGGGCCGGGAAACGTCGTCGCGCGGGTGACCCTCAACCGGCCCGAGGTGCACAACGCGTTCGACGCCGGCCTCATCGATGAAATTCGGCGTGCATTCGCCGGCCTGGCACGCGAGGAACCCAAGACCCTGCGGGCGGTGGTGCTGGCGGGAAATGGCCCGTCCTTCTGCGCCGGCGGCGACGTCGCCTGGATGCGCGCGAGCCTTGAGCTCGATCGCGAGGGCAACGAGCAGGACGCCATGATGCTGGCGCACATGTATGACGCCATCGACACGTGCCCAGTCCCCGTCATCGCCCGCGTCCACGGCGCGGCCATGGGGGGCGGCATGGGGCTGTGCGCGGTCAGCGACCTGGTGATTGCCGAATCGGGCGCCAAGTTCGGGTTCACGGAGACGCGGCTGGGCATTCTGCCCGCGGTGATCGCGCCATTCGTGATCGCCAAGATCGGCGAGAGCCAGGCACGTGCACTGTTCCCGGGCGGCCGCCGTTTCGATGCCATGCGTGCCCTGCGGATCGGTCTCGTGCATGAAGTGGTCGAGGGACCCGATGCGCTCGACGCGGCCGTCGACCAGGCGGTCGCGGACATCCTGGCCGCCGGTCCTACCGCAGCCAGAGCCGCCAAAGCGATCGTGCGCGAAGTTCGGGGGCTGCCCCACGAATCGACGCGCTGGCACACGGCGCGCCGGATCGCCACGCAACGGATCAGTCCAGAGGGACAAGAAGGGCTGCGCGCGTTCATGGAGCGCCGCGAGCCCGCATGGAAGGTCGATTCAGATGGCTAGCAAGCGCAAGGAACTCATCACCCCCCGACGGCGGGCTGCCCCGCTGACACCCGCGACCGCTTCACCCGCCGCAGGCGCTCCCGAAGCCCAGGGGACGGGCGCGCCAGTTGGGGCGCCGGACGAGGACCTGCGACCCCTTCGCCGGACCGGTTCCGGTGGCTTTGGCCCGGCGATCGCCGGGATCATGCACGGCATCGATGCGGACATCTTCCGCGACCCGGCGTCGATCCAGCGTATGCAGCGCGACAGCGCGGGCGTAGTGAGGACGGCGGACGGCACGGTCATCGGCATCGGATTGCCGGGCGAGGGCGTCATCAGCGAGCCCGAGCCGGGCGCCGCGGCGGCCGCCCGAACGAAGGGCCTGCGGCGACCGCGGGTGGCGCCACGACAAAAGGCGGCGACCCCTGCAGAGGTGGCGTCAATGAGCGAGGACGAGCCCGAGCGCTAGAGGTCCCGCATCTCGCGCAGGGACGCGTCCGCCGACGTGGACGCCGCCGAACAGATGTGCGTGATGCCGGCCGCGTCATACGGGCAGCCTGCCTGCCCGATGAACCAGAGCAGCGCCGCGCGGTTGTTCTGCGTGAGCTGCGGGATCTGGCTGCCTGCCGGGTAGAAACCGCCCTGGCGGGTCGTCTGTGGCGCCAGCTCGATGGTGAAGTGCAGGATCCCCTGGGTGCCAAAGGCCCAGTCCCCGAAGCCGCCGCTGGTGATGTAGTTATGGCTCCCCTGGAGCGCGTGATAGCCGTTCCTTGACGCGATTCCCTTGGCCAGCGCGACCAAGGCCTTGTGGTCCTTCCTGGGCATGTCCGCGGGCCGCGGGTTGGTGGTGTAGCCGTACTCGTAGAGCACCTGGGCGCCGAAGCTGTGGAACGAGATGGCCAGCGTGATCTGCTGCTGCCCGCCGATGACGCGCGACTGCACGAAGTTGGCCTCCGCTCGAGCTTCCGGCGTGGAGAGGGGTGCGGGACCCCGGTAGGTGATCGCCAGCGGGTTGGAGCTCGATCCTCCGCAGCAGCCCCAGTGGTACGGGAAGTTGCGATTGATGTCCGTGCCGATGGCGGTCGATCCCGGCGTCGGCTGCCGGTCCTTGCGCCAGTTGTGGTATTTGCCGTTCCGGATGTCGTACTCGCCGCCGTCCGGGTTGAGCATGGGAACGATCCAGATCTCGGTGGAATTGACGAGTCCCTGGACCTGCGGGTCGCCGGCATAGCCGTCGGTCAGCCAGTGGATCAGCGCCATGGCCTGCTCCACGGTCAGGTGCTCGCGGGCATGGGTCAGGCCCGTGAAGAGGACCTCCGGCTCCGGCTCGTCGACACTGACGTTGTCGCTGATCTTGAGCATCCAGAGTTGCCGGCCCTGATAGGACTTGCCGATGGAAGAAAGTTGAGCGATGTCGGGATGCGCCGCCGCGATCTGATGCAATTCGGAGTCGACCTCCGAGTAGGTGTGGAAGGCCTCATCTCCGACCGGGAACTGCGACCCGCGCGCCGCGGCGCCGGAGACGCCCAGCACCAGCAGCAGGACGACTGCCGGTAGAGAGGCGAGCAGTGAGCGCGGCGATGGCATGCCCCGCCCGCCTGGCCTCACGACGAAAGACCTGTCGCGTCGATCCACGATTCCCCTCTGCACGGTTCGGCGAACTCCATTTGGGCAACGGTGCACTGCCTGTCAAGCCTGAACGCCATCGCGTTCGGCTCCAAGGTTGACGCAGAAGGCGACAAACGCGACACTCCGACCGATGGCTACGCGCGGCAGCAGTCGAGAGCCGCGACCGATCGGGCCATCGGACGCGGCGCGGAGGCTGGGCGTCAGCACGCGTACCGTGCAGCGCTGGCTCAAGGCCGGCCTGCTGCCGTCCATCCAGATCGGCGACCGTCTGAAGGTCCATCCATCGGCGTTCGACGATCGTGTCGCAGGATCGAATGCGGAGCCTTTGGCCGCGCAGCCCTCGGCCGCTGTCCCCGAAGCCGCGGTAGCGCCATGGGTCGCTGGAGCGCCGATCCATCGCCTGCTGATCGCCAATCGCGGCGAACTGGTCGTGCGCATCGCGCGGACCTGCCGTGCGATCGGCGTCACGCCGATCGCGCTCGTTGCCGAGGACCAGCGTTCGGCCTGGTGGGCGCAACAGGTCGACGAGCGCGTGGATCTCAGCGGCACGTACCTGGACGCCGATGCCATCCTGGCCGCCGCGCGCCGCGCAAACGCGGACGCGATCCATCCGGGCTACGGGTTCCTGGCGGAAAACGCGAGCTTTGCCGACGCCGTCAGCGCCGCCGGAATCCGCTGGGTCGGTCCGTCGGGAGCGGCCATGAGGGCGTTGGGTGACAAGGCCGCCGGACGCCGGCTGGCCGCTGCCGTCGGCGTGCCGGTCGTCCCCGGGTACGACGGCGACGATCAGCGCGACGAAACGCTGCATGCCAGCGCGGCCGCGATCGGCTATCCCGTGCTGGTGAAACCCAGCGCCGGCGGGGGCGGCAAAGGCATGCATGTCGCGCTGGACCACGAGCAGCTGATGGAGGCGCTCCCACGTGCCCGGCGCGAGGCCAACGCGGCATTCGGCAACGACCGCCTGATCCTGGAGCGCTACGTGCCGCATCCCCGGCACGTGGAGGTGCAGATCCTGGCGGATGCTTTCGGCAATGCCGTGCATCTGGGCGAGCGCGACTGCTCGCTCCAACGCCGCCATCAGAAGGTGGTGGAGGAAGCACCTTCCCCCGCGGTCAATGCTGCGCTGCGCCAGCGGCTCGGCGACGCCGCGCTGCGCCTGGTTCGTGCCGCGGGCTACGTCGGGGCCGGCACGGCCGAGTTCCTGCTGGACCCCGACGGCGGGTTCTTCTTCCTGGAGGTCAACGCCCGTCTGCAGGTCGAGCACCCGGTCACGGAGGCCGTCACCGGCCGAGACCTGGTCGCCGACCAATTGCGCATCGCTGCCGGAGAGCCGCTGGCACTTGCCCAGGCGGATGTCTCCTGGAGCGGGCATGCCATCGAGGTCCGCATCTACGCAGAAGATCCCTGGAACGACTTCCTCCCATCGATCGGCAGCGTTCACGGCACGCGGTGGCCCGCGGGCGCGGGTGTGCGCGTGGATGCCGGAGTCGGCCAGGGCGACGTGGTCGGCACGCGCTATGACCCGTTGCTGGCCAAGATCGTGAGCCATGCGAACGATCGTGCGGATGCCCTCGCGCGGCTCCACGCCGCGGTCGAGTCGGCCTCAGTGCTGGGGGTTACGACCAATCGCGGCTTCCTTCGGCAGCTCCTCGATGATCCGGATGTGCGCACCGGGAACACGACGACCGACCTGATCGAGCGGACCTGGCACCCGGGCGGCGAGCCCTCGCCGGATCCCGCATGGCCCGTTGCGGCGGCCGCGCTCGCCACCTTGACCGGGCAACCGGCTGGGCGACCGACATCGGGCTTCCGCCTCAACGCGCGTCCCGCGCTGCGTGTCGCGATCGGGCTGGAGGAACGATCCGTGGCCGTGCATCCGGGCGCGGCCGGGCGACTGCCGTGGGTCGTCCAGCCTGGAGCCTCGGCCCCGGCCGTCTTCATCGACGTCGACGGCCTCGCTGTCCACGCGGAGTTGGCCGCGCCGCCGACCGTCGATTCCGCGGTGGCGCATGCCCATGGTTCCGCGCCGGGCAAGGTTGGCGTCACGGCGCCGATGCCGGGGACGGTTCTCCAGGTGCGTGTGTCGGATGGCGACCTGGTCGAGGCCGGCCAGGTGCTGGTGGTCCTGGAGGCCATGAAGATGGAGAACACGGTCACGGCGCCCTCGGCAGGTACCGTGGAACGCGTCGTCGTCCAGGCCGGCCAGCAGGTCGGCCGTGGCGATGTCCTGGTGGAGATGGACTGACATGGTTCCTGACCGCGTTCGCATCTACGAGGTCGGTCCGCGCGACGGCCTCCAGAACGAATCCGCGTCCATCCCCACGGCAGTCAAGCTGGAGTTCATCCGCCGGCTCGCATCGGCAGGCCTGCGCGAGATCGAGGCCACCAGTTTCGTGTCGCCGCGGGCCATTCCGCAGCTGGCGGATGCCGACGAGCTGATCCCGCTGCTGCCCGATGCCCAGTTGGTGCGCTACCCCGTCCTCGTGCCCAACGAGCGCGGCCTTGCACGGGCCATGGCCGCCGGCGCCGACGCGATCGCCGTCTTCACGGCGGCCTCGGACGCCTTCACCAGGGCGAACATCGGCATGACCGTCGACGAGTCCATCGAGGTCTTCCGGCCGGTGCTTGCCCGGGCGGCTCAGGCCGGCATGTGGACTCGCGCGTACGTCTCGACGGCCTTCGGTTGCCCGTTCAGCGGCATCGTCGATCCCGCACGGGTCATCGACGTTGCCATCCGCCTCGCTGATCTGGGGGCCGACGAGATCTGCCTTGGCGACACCATCGGCGTTGGGGTTCCCTCGCAGGTTCGCGAGCTCACCGGCCTTCTGCTGGACGCGGGCCTGCCGCTGGATCGCCTGGCCTACCACTTCCACGACACGCGGGGCACGGCGCTCGCCAATGTGACGGCCGCGCTGGATGACGGCGTCGCCACGTTCGACTCGTCCACCGGTGGTACCGGTGGCTGCCCATACGCACCCGGCGCGGCCGGAAACCTGGCCACGGAGGACCTGGTCTTCTTCCTCGATCGGATGGGCATCCAGCACGGCGTGGACCTGGCCTCCATCCTCGACACAGCCCGTTTCATTGCCGCGGCGCTGGGGAAGCCGCTGGCGAGCAAGGTCGGTCAGGCAGGCGGCTGGGATGCCGTCAGCGGCGCCCCGACGAACCGGGAATAACGTCTGTTCCGCGGACGCTGGCAGGCCTTGCTAGGATGCGGGGGACGCGGGGCCGAGTCCCGGCCCGCGGGAAGGGGCTGTGGATAGCGTCGTCCTGCTGCTGAACTCGAATTACGAGCCGCTCAACGTGTGCGATGTGCGTCGAGCGTTCCGCCTGGTCTTCGGGGAGAAGGCCGAGGTGATCCAGTACGACCATCACGATGTGGTGACGCCGCGGGAGGTCTTCCGCGCTCCCAGCATCATCCGGCTCCAGTACATGATCAAACGGCCACGTCCGCGCGTGCGACTATCGCGCCGCGAGGTCTTCGCGCGGGACAACCACGCCTGCCAGTACTGCGGCAAGACCACGCACGATCTGACCCTGGACCATGTGGTGCCGCGCCACCGGGGTGGGCCGCACACGTGGGAGAACCTGGTTGCCGCCTGCAAGGCGTGCAACCACCGAAAGGGCGGCAAGCTGCTCGATGAAGCGCGCATGCACCTGACGCGCGCACCGTTCGAGCCGCGCTGCGATGTCTACACGCAGTTCACGCCCTACCTCGCGGACCCGCGCAACGAAGCCTGGCGCGACTACCTGTTCCTCGGTCACAACTGAGAGGGGCGCCGTGGCGCCCGACGACCGCCCGACCGGCCAGCCGCCGTTCTCCGTCCACCCGGACGCCATGCGCGTGATGGGAGCGCTCTGGGAGCACGGCCACGCTGCGTTCCTGGTTGGCGGTGGGGTGCGTGACGGCCTCCTTGGCCGCGATACGGACAACTGGGACCTCTCCACGGACGCCACACCGGACGAGCTGCTCGCGCTGTTCCCCGATGGCACGTATCAGAACCGGTTCGGCACGGTGCTGGTGCCACCAGCGATCGAGGTGACCACCTTTCGCCGCGACCATCGGTACGGCGACCACCGGCGTCCCGACGAGGTCACCTTCACCACGGACCCGGTGGAGGACCTCGCCCGCCGCGACTTCACCGTGAATGCCATCGCGTGGGGCCGTGGGGCTTCATCTTCCGAGCCAGCGTTCCTGGATCCCAGCGACGGGCGCCACGACCTCGAGGAAGGGCTTTTGCGCGCCGTCGGCGATCCGGATACGCGCTTCGACGAGGATGCGCTGCGCATGCTGCGCGCGGCGCGCCTCGCGGCACAGGTCGACCTGAGCATCGAGGCACAGACGCTGGCGGCCATCGGCCGTCACGCGGCCGACGTGCGATTGGTCTCATCAGAACGGATCGGTGCGGAGATCGGCCGGATCCTGCGGAGTCCCGTTCCATCGGTCGGGCTCCGCATTCTGGAAACGACCGGCCTGCTGGCCGCGATCCTGCCACCGCTGGCCCGCCAGCGGGGCCTGCGCCAGGACAAGATCCCGGGCCACGATCTCTGGGACCACACGCTCCTGGCCGTCGACACCGCGGCCGCGTTGCGACCCAGCGACGCGCGCCTGGCGATGGCGGCGCTGCTGCACGATTCGGGCAAGCCAGAAACGTTCGCGGATGGCCACTTCATCGGTCACGCGACGGCCGGCGGAGCCATCGCGCGCGGCTGGCTCAGCCGGATCGCCTACCCTTCGAAGGATGCCGAGCACGTGGCGAGGCTGATCGAGGAGCACATGTTCGAGTACTCCCCCAAGTGGAGCGACGCGGCAGTGCGGCGCTTCATGCGGCGCGTCGGCGTGAACCTCGTGGACGATCTCCTGGCGCTGCGCCAGGCGGACAACGTGGGCAGCGGCAACCTTGCTGACGCCGGACACCTGGCCGAGCTGCGTGGGCGTGTCGACGCCCAGCGAGAGGGGCACGCCCCGCTCGCGCTGGCCGACCTGTCGGTCGATGGCTCGGACCTGCTGGCCGAGCTTGGCGGCACCCCTGGTCCGTGGCTCGGGCAACTCCTGGATCGCCTGCTGGAATCGGTGGTCAACGACCCCACGCGGAACACCCGCCAGCGTCTGCTGGCGGACGCACGCCAGTGGACCGAGGAAGCGGCGCCCTTGGCACCGGTCGCGCGGCATCGCGCGGGAAACGCAGGAGACGGTGCATGAACGAGCGCCTCCTCCAGGCCGACCGGCTCCTGATCGTGGGACTGATCGACCAGGCCGGCCGGATCTACCGCGAAGTCCTGGATGTCGAGCCACGCAACAGCCAGGCCCTGCTGGGCCTCGCCAACTGCGAAGTCGAGCAGGGGGACCTGCGCGCCGGCTATGCATTCGCGTTGCGGGCCCTGGAGGTCGACCGTACGAATAACGTGGCGCTGCGCATGGAGGCGCGGCTTTCCGAGATCCTGGCCACGCGCGGAGAAACGGTCCAGCGCCCCGCCTGGATCACACGTTGAACGGGGTGCATTGATGCGCGTCATGGTCACCGGTGGAGCCGGTTACGTGGGCAGCGTGACCGTGGAGCGGCTGGTGGCTGCCGGCCACGACGTGACGGTGCTGGACAACCTCCGCACCGGCCACGCGGATTCCGTCGTGCCGGCGGCCTCCCTGGTCGTCGGCAGCTTCGGCGATCGTGCGTTCGTCGCCGGCGTGCTGGCCGAGCGTCGCGTCGAGGTTGTGCTCCATTGCGCGGCGCGCTCGCTGGTTGCCGAGTCGGTGGCACAGCCCGCCCTCTACTACCAGGAGAACGTGGTCGGCGGCCTGGCGCTCCTGGACGCCATGCGCGACGCCAAGGTGGACCGCATCGTCCTCAGTTCCACGGCCGCGGTCTACGGTGAGCCGCGCCGGATCCCGGTGGAGGAGGACGATCCGAAGGATCCGGTGAATCCCTACGGGGCCACCAAGCTTGCCTTCGAGGGAATGATGCGGTCGTACGCGACGTACGGCCTCCGGTCGATTGCCCTGCGCTACTTCAACGTGGCCGGCGCGAGCGAACGCAACGGGGAGCGGCACGACCCGGAGACGCACCTCATCCCGAACTTGTTGAAGGCAGTGATCAGCGGCACATCCGCGACGCTTTTCGGGACGGACTACCCCACCGCCGACGGCACACCCATCCGGGACTACATTCACGTGATGGATCTGGCAGACGCCCATCTGGCGGCGCTGGAACGGACGGAGGCTGCAGCGGCTGGCCTGGAGGCCATGAACCTGGGCTCCGGCAGCGGTTTCAGCGTGCGCCAGGTGCTGGCCGCGACGGAAGATGTCGTCGGGACAGCCGTGCCGGTGACCTACGGGCCGCGGCGCAGCGGCGATCCGCCGGCCCTGGTCGCATCCCGGCGCCTCGCGGAAGAGCGGCTCGGGTGGACGCCTGCCCGTGGCACGCTCGAGGAGATGATCGGCTCGGCCTGGCGTTTCGCATCTCAGGATCGGCCGCCGGAGCCCAGCTCGTGAACGAGCCGCGCCGCACAGAACCTGAGCGTGGCGAGGATCTCCGCACGGAGGTCGCCGTGCCGCTGCGCGACTGGGTCGTGCCGTGGCCCCTGCTGCCGCTCATGCAACCGGGCATGCTGCGTGGCAGGGCACCCGCGATCGTGGATCCGATCGTGGAACCGCTCTGGAGCGGCACCCGGATCGTCGTCCATTTCGCGGCGGATCCAGAAGGTGGAGTCGGCAACCTCGCGTTGTCCGACCAGCTCGGGCAGCCCGTTGAGATCGAGCAGACCGACGTTGCCATCGCGCTGCGTGACGCCATCGCCGCCGACGAGGCGATCATCGACGGGATCCTCACCGAGCAGGCGCTGCGCAGTGGGGCCGGGACCTCGCCCGTCCTGGAGACCAGCCAGCGGGTGCTCTGGTCGACCGGCGTGGACGCCATTCGCCGCGACCCGTACCTGAACCCGCAGCTGGCGTTTGTCGGCACGGACCTGCTGCACCTGGACGGTCAGTCGCTGCTCGACGTGCCGCTGCTGGAACGCAAGCGCCTCCTGGAGAGTGTCCTCATCAGCGGCGCGCAGGTGCGCATCTCCGCGTTCGTGCGACCGCCGGTCGACCCGTGGCTGCTCTCCTGGAAGGCGGCCGGATTCAAGGGCGTGATGCTGAAGAGCGCCAACAGCCGCTACGAACCGGGCAAGCGCACCTATCACTGGCGCGCGGTCACCACCATCGGACGGCACCGTTGAGCGCACGCGGCTGGCCGATCCGCGTCAGGCTGGCACAGCCGGCTGATCGAGACGCGGTGCTGGCGTTCGCGACCAGCACGTGGAATGGCTGGGACTACATCCCAGAGGTCTGGGAGGCGTGGGTGGTCCCAACGGACGGCGTGCTGCTGGTCGCGACCGTGGAGCCGCCACGCGACGGGGACGAGCCGCGCGACGCGGACGGCGCAGCCATCGCGGTTGGGCAGCCGGTCGCCATGACGCGGGTTGCGATGCTTTCCGAAACCGAGGCGTGGGTCGAAGGCATCCGCGTGGATCCGCGGGTGCGTGGCATGAACGTGGCCACGGACCTCCAGGTGGCTGAACTGCGCTGGATCGCGGCGCATGGCGCCAAGGTGGTTCGCTACATGACCGGGGACATGAACGTGGCGTCGCAGCACCTGGGGGCGCGTCACGGGCTCCTCGAGATCGGCCGCTGGCGCACCTACAACCAGGCTGACCACGCGCACGATCCCGCTGGGAAGCACGTCGTCCCGACTGAGGCCGAACTTTCCCAACTCAGGAAGGCTGGGCACGCCGATTGGCCGCTGCTCCGCGGCGACGCAACGCTCGTTGCCGGCCGCATGCTCTACGAGTACCGACCCTGGGCGTTCCAGGAACTGACGGAGGAGCGTTTCCGGAGTCACGTCGACCACGACGAGGCATTCATTGCCACGTCCGGGGACGCGTGGGCCGCGCTGATCCTGAATCGCCGGATGCTCGCGGATGGCGACTTCCACGTCGCGTCTGTCGCGGGTGACGGCTCGGTCCTGCTGGAGGAACTCCTGCGGCCCCTGGCCCGGCCCGACATTCGTGTCCCGGACCCGGACCCGCCGCTCCTGCAGGGCACGCTCGAGCGTTTCACGGCGGCGGGGTACGCCCCCTGGGATCAGGGCTCGATCCTGGTCGAGCGGCCGATGGACGCCGCCCAGCCGCTGCCGGAGCCTGACGAACCGGGCGCGGTGGTGTTCGGCGACGAACCCCACAGGATTGCGGTGGCCCCGCCGATTGGACCCTGACGGTCTGATCAGCCAGTCGCGGCGACGGGATCGTTCGCAGCGGCAAGTTCCGTCTGGCCGGCGAAGATGGCGACCAGCGCCAGCAGGATCACGATGGCGACCAGGGCGGTCCGCAGGCCGAACTCCCCCGAGAGGAAGCCGATCGACGGAGGACCCACCAGGAAGCCGAGGTAACCGAGTGTCGTGGTGGCGGCGATCCCCGTTCCCGGGGCCACTCCCGGCAGGTGCGCGGCGGCTCGGAAGATGATCGGCACCATGGCTGCCAGCCCGGCCCCCACCAGGGCAAAGCCCGCGATCCCAGCCAGCGGCGCACCGAGCGCCAGCGCGAACGCAAGTCCGGCCATGGAAAGGAGCGCACCGGTCCGCGTGACGCGCACGGGACCGAAACGCTGCACGAGGGCATCACCGGAGAATCGGCCCGCGGTCATCAGCAGCGAGAACGCCGCGTAGGCAAAGGCAGCCGTGGCTGCATCGGCGCCGAACGAGCCGTGCATCAGCACCGCGCTCCAGTCGCCAACGGAGCCTTCGGCCATCAGGCTGCCGAATGCCAGCAGTCCGAGGCCCAGCAACGCGACCGGCGGCCGGTGGAAGAGCGGTGTCTCGGCGACCCGATCAACGTGGCCGGTCAGCATCAGCAGGTAGGCCGCGATGGCCATTACGGCGATGACCGCCGCGGTGAGCGCGAAATGGATGCCGACCGGCAGGTTCGCCCCGGCAGCTACGCCACCCAGGGCCGCGCCAACCATGGCGCCGATGCTGAAGACGCCATGGAACCCGGACAGGATGGGATGCTGGACGCGCCGCTCGAGCTCGATCCCGTGGGCATTCATCGAGACATCCTGGGAGCCACTGCCAGCTCCCAGGAAGAGCAGGGCGACGGCCAGGATCGGCAGCGATGGCGCCAGGCCGGCCGAAGCAAGGCTGCTGGCCATCACCAAGGTGCCGACCAGGCAAACATTGCGGCTCCCGTAACGTGCAATGATCCCGCCGGTCAGCGGCATGGTCCCCACTGCGCCGACCGCGATCACCAGCAGCGCGAAGCCGAGCACCGTGTCCGTGAGACCCAGGTTGTCGCGCACCTGGGGAATCCGGGCCGCCCAGGTTCCGAAGGTGAGCCCGTTCGCGGCAAAGGCAATTCCGACACCAACGCGGGCGCCGGAGAGCTCGTTGATCTGTTTCGCCACGTGCGAATGATGAGCGTCGAGCCTCCGAAGCACTTCTGGCTGCGGCATGATCAGCGCTGTGATTGCGTTCGACCCGCCGTCCTGGCACGACTACTTCCTTGCCACCAGCGGGGCTGGTGCGGCGCTGGCGGGCCTGGTCTTCGTGGCGCTGTCGATCAACCTGCGCGAGATCCTGAAGGGCCCGTTCCTGGTGTCGCGAGCCGGGGAAGCCGTCACCCTCCTGGTGGAGATCGTCATCGTGGGCCTGTTCGGGCTGACGCCAGGCATCGACAGCGCGGTGCTGGGGGTGCTGATCGCCGCCACCGGACTGATCGTCTGGGGCGTGGTCACCAGGGCGCGAATCCGCGCGTTTGGCGCGCCGGGCCCAACGCTCTGGCAAAGGATCTGGGCCTTCGGCGTGACGGAGCTCGCGACCATCCCGGTCGTGATTGCAGGGGCCTCGCTGATCGCCGGGACCGGCGGGGGCTTGTACTGGCTCATCGTCGGGGTGGCCTTCGGGATCGCGGCCAGCATGGTTGACGCCTGGGTGCTGCTCGTGGAGATCCTGCGCTAGGCGTTCCAGTGGCCTCGCGCGCCGGAGTGACCGTCATGGGCTAAGGTGGCCGTGATGGCCGACCGCGCCCTGCCCGGTCCGATCCGGGACGAAGTCGAGCGGCTTGGCAAGGCCGACATCATGGTCGGCATCCCGAGCTTCAAGAACGCCGCCACAATCGGGTACGTCGTGCGGGCCGCCCAGGCAGGGCTGGTCCAGTACTTCCCCGATCTGCGTCCCGTTGTCGTGAACGCCGACGCAGGCTCGCCGGATGGCACCGGCCGTGTGATGGTGGAAACCGAGCCGCCCGACTACATCGAGCGAATCCTGCTCGTCCGGCCGCGCAACAAGCTCCAGCGAATGACCCTGACCTACCCGGAGATCGACGGCGTCGGCGGCAAGGGCGCTGCGCTGCGGACGATCTTTCGCATCGCGGCCGAGTTGGACGTGGATGCGCTGGTGGTCGTGGATTCGGACCTGCGCTCCATCGTGCCCGAGTGGATCGAGCTGCTGGCCGGTCCGATCCTCAAGGGCGGCTTCGACTTCGTGGCGCCGCTCTACACGCGCTACAAGTACGACGGCA
>CAZENL010000001.1:95731-116368 GCA_964513505.1 uncultured Anaerolineaceae bacterium | reverse complement strand
AGCAGGTTGTACGACTGGAAGACGAAGCCGATGGAGCGGCTGCGCAGCTTGGCCAAGCCGTTGTCGTCCAGCTCGGCAACGTCCACGCCGGCCAGGACGTAGCTTCCGGAAGTCGGTCGGTCCAGGCAGCCGATGATGTTCATGAGCGTGCTCTTGCCGGACCCGGACGGCCCGATGATGGCCACGAACTCGCCGGGATAGACATCCAGGTCGATGGTCTGGAGGGCCGTGACCAGGAGGCGGCCCGTGTCATAGACGCGTCCGACGCCGCGCAGGCCGATGACGGGCTGGTACGGCGGGGCGGCGCCCGGGAATGGTCCCGGACCGGCCGCCACGATGGGCGCGACGCTCATCGCCCGACGCGGGTCCCGCCGCCATTGAACGTGCCGCCACCGATGGGGAAGGCGCCTCCACCGAACGTGCCGGCATTGGTGACCGTGCTGCCGCCCGCGGCCTGGGCGGCACTGGAGACGATGCCGATCACCACGCTGTCGCCCTCGGCGATCCCGGATTGGATCTCGGTGAAGGAGTCCGTGACCAGGCCGACGGTCACAGCCTTGGCCGTCGATCCGCCGTTGCCGTCGGGCACGCTCACGGTGTAGTTGCCCGTGGTGCCCTTGACGGCGGCGCTGGGCACCGCAATCACGTTCTGTGCCTCGGCCACCGTGATGGTGACGTTGCTGCTCATGCCGGCCTTGACGGCCGCTCCGGGATTGTCCAGCGTCACCGTCACCGGGTACGAGACCACCGACGACGAGCCACTGCTGGTGGCGGCCGGTGCGATCAGGCTGACCTTGCCGGTCACCTCTGTCGACAGCGCGGTGATGGTGACGGTCGCCGCCTGGCCGATGGACACGGAGTTCAGGTCCGACTCGACGACGTCGGCAACCACCTGGAGCGTGTTCGTGGTGACCACGATGGCATCCCCGGCCGGGGCGTCAAAGCCGTTGACGACGTTGACGGCAGACACGGCCCCGTCGACCGGCGACGTGATCACTGCGGCCGCAATCAGCGCCTGCTGATCGGCAATCTGGGTCTGGAGGTCGTCCACGGCGGACTGCGCGTTCTCCACGGCCGTGGTCTCGGTCGGGAAGGTGCCCGCCAATTGGTCGGTGAGGGTCCGGACCTGCTGGTTGGCCTGGACCAGGCTGCTGTGGGCCTGGAGCTCGGAGATGGTGGCCGCACGGATCGCGCTCGCACCGACAGCGGCGGTGAGGTTCACCTTCGCCGTCCGCCACTGGAGCAGGGCGACACGCGCGCTGGTGACCGCGGCGTCCAGTTGCTGCTGGAGCGTGGACTTGGCGGAGTCCTTGGTGTCCTGCGCCTGCTGGAGGGTGACCTGCGCCGATGCGAGCGAGAGCTGGAGCTTGGCCAGCGCCGTCTGGAGGTCCGTGGTGTCGGCCGTCGCAAGCTTCTCGCCCTTGGTGACGGTGTCCCCTACGGCGACCGAAACACCGTTCACCGGCCACGTGGTGGATGCGCCGGGACCGGAGCTGGAGCTGGACGCACCGAGCTGCGCATCGCGGCCGAACGCCAGGCCGTAGGTGGCCGCAGCACCGACCGTGCCGGTGGCAGCCACCGATTTGGTCACGGTCCGGCGCGATGCCTGGGCGGTGAGCAACGTGTTCGTGGCTGTGCCACCGACCGCGATCCCGCCCATGGCGACAAAGAGAGCGCCACCGGCGATGACCAGCATGGCGACGACGAGCAGCCACCGCCACTTCATGAGCAAGGACCTCCAGGATTCATTGGTTACCGCTTTCGGTCCACGGCAATACCGGACGCCCAGCGTCGTCCCGCGAACCTTTCGATTGGGTGACGACGATGAGGGCGATCGACCGGTCAGCCCCGCCGATCTGACCCGGCGTGGCAGCGGGCGTGCGAATTCGACTCCAAACCGTTGACGGCGAGGTCTAGCATGCGCGCTGTTTGTTCGCACAGCGCCCCGACGTACGCATCGCGCCCGATCTAGCGGACCCGAGGCTGCGGCGTGGGGGAATGTGCCAATCGATTGGGGGAGTGGAGGAGGCAAACGTGGGATCTGCGTTCATCGAGGATTGGCGCAGTTATGTCACGCGCCACCGGTTGACGGCGGCCGTCGTCGCGGGACTGGTGGCGACCCACGTGACCACGAACCTGGGCATGTGGTACCACGGCATCGGTCTGCCGGACCTGGACTTCAACTACCTCAACGGGCTGCTCGTGTTCGGGAACTCGGCGCAAGCGGCGACCGGGATGTCCGATCCCGTGATCCTTCATCTGTTCGGGGCGGCGGTTCACTACGGCCAGGGCGTCGCCTTCGCGCTCGTCTACGCGTTCGTGATTCAGCCACTGATTCCGATCGCGAACAGCCTGCTGGGCAATCTGGCCAAGGCGACCATCTGGGGTCTGATCCTGGCCACGCTGAGCGTGGTCTGGTGGATCAACCTCTTCCCCAACCTCTTCGGTCCGAACACGAGCGCCGGCCTCTTCATGACCAACGTCCCTGCCGCGGCGGGTGAGTGGTGGAAGTGGCTGCTGGCGGTCTACCTCTGGCACGTGGTCTACGGGCTCAACCTTGGGGCCTTCTACTCGCCGAAGGACCTTCCGGCGGCCACTACGGCGCCGGTGACCTCGGCGGCTCTGCCGGCCTGAGCCGGATCGAATCGCGCGGCGGCCGGGCGGGCGTTTGCGCCCTCACCCGGCCGTTGCGCAACTACAGCGTCAGGACGACCTTGCCCATGGGGCGTCCCTCGATCAGGTAGCGCTGCGCCTCGGCCGCCTGCTCCAACGGATATGTGCGTGCCACCAGGGGCTTGAGAGTCCCATCTTCCAGGAGCGGCAGGATGGTGGCCCACGCCGTACCGAACTCCTCCGGCGGCAGGAAGTACATGTTGAAGCCGTGGATGCTGGCGGGCTTCCAGATGAAAGCCATCGAGTCCACCTTCAGCTCGGTTCCGCCCGGATAGCCCATGTGCACCACCTTGCCGCCGCCGGCGAGCGAGGCCAGGGCCTGGCCGGTGATGTCCCCGCCCACGGAGTCGAGGGCGATCTCCACACCCTTGCCGTCGGTGAGCCGCATGACGCCCTCGCTGAGCGTCTCCCTGGAGAGATCCACCACGTCGTCGATGCCCAGGGCGTGCGCCTGTTCAACCTTGTCGGTGCGGCTCGAGGAGCTGATGACTCGACCCGCGCCCTTTGCCTTGGCCAGCTGGATGGCCGCGTTGGCGACGGAACCGCCGACGCCCGGAATGAGGATGGTCTGCCCTGGCTTGAGCTGGCAGCCCACGCGGAGTGCCATCTCGGCGGCCAGGTAGGCCACGGGCGTGGCGGCGGCCGTGACGTCGTCGATGGCCGACGGCGTCTTGACGGCCTCCGCCCCACTGGCCGTGACCAGCTCCTGCCACGTCCCGCCGCGCGCGAAGCCGAATGTCCCGACGAGCATCACCCGCGTGCCCACCGGCAGGTCCGGGTTCCTGGATTGGACCACCGTGCCGGCGCCCTCGTTGCCGGGGACCAGGGGCGGCTGATGTCCGCCCGCGCGTCCGAGGCGGACCGTGTTGTCGAACGGGTTGACCGCCGCCGCGGCCATCCTGACCAGGACCTCTCCGTCTGCCGGTACGGGTTCGGGGAGTTCGACGAGCTTCAACTGGTCGTAGTCGCCGTACTGCTCGAACTGCACCGCTCGCATTGCCTGTTCCTCCACGCCTCGCCGCCGGTTCGTGGCCCCACGTGTTCGCAGAGCGCACCGATGCGCAGCATAACGAACATGCCGCGTCGGCCGGGTGGTCAGGCGATGTGCAGCACCGCCTCACCCAGCTGGGTCAGGTTGCGCACCTCGAACGCGCCGTCCAGGTACGGGCGGTAGACCGAGGCGATCGAGTCGGCGGTGTCCCAGTCGGCCTCCCGATCCGGGTTCAGTGCGTAGACCTTGTGTGCCCGGCTGTGGATCAGTCGCAGGACGTCCGCACGGGGATCGCGATGGTTGGAGCGCAGGTCACCCGTGAGGATGATCGTGGACCGGGAGTCCAGCGCGGATCCGAACCGGTCCCAGAACTGGGCCAGCACGGAGCCGTAGTCGCTGTGCCCGTCGGCGCGGACCACATCGGCACGGTAGAGGACGTGCCGAACTTCCAGGAACGAGGCCACGTCGTGCAGATCGTGGGTGACCTCGTCGACCGCGTCCACGAACGCGAACGAACGCATGCGCGGGAACTCCTCAGTCATGGCCTGAAGCAGCGTCAGGGTGAACGAAGCGAACTCGGCCACCGATCCCGACACGTCGCAGAGGAGGTACAGGTCGGGCCGGGCGACCCGTGGGCGTCGGAACGCAGGGTCGAGCAGAACCCCGCCGTACGACATCGAACGACGGACCGTGCGCCTGACGTCCAGGCGGCCGCGACCCCGTCGCAGGCGCCGACGCTCGATCCGAGAAGCCAGGCTTCGAGCGAGGGGCCGGATCTGCTCGCGCATCTGGGCCAGTTGTCGCGGCGACGCGCCCTGAAAGTCCGTCTCCTCGATCGACAGGTGGCTGAGACCGCGTGCCGCGTCGTCGGCTCCGCGCAACTCGGTCAGGTGGCTACGGACTTGTTCGGCCAGCATCCGCTTGAACGCCTCGATGCGCTCCGCGAGGTCGGCATGCAATAGCGAAGGCTCGTCGGAGGCCGCCTCCGCGTCTCTCTCCGCGGCCAGCACCCGGCCCATCAGCTCCGACAGCTCGAGCGCGCGCAGAACCCGGTACAGGAAGTAGCGCTCGGAGGCCGCGGTCTGCGTCTGCATGCCCGCGAAGCGCGTCACTGCCAGGTCGGCGAGCTCGCGCAGTCGATCCATGTCGCCGCTCCGCAGCGCCTGGAGCAGCGCTTCCAGCAGCTCCGTGGAAGGATCCGCATCCGGCGCGCCCTCCTCTCCAGGGCCCGCGGGGCGGTCCAGGCTGGTCTGGATCTCGTCGTGCGGCCGTGGCGTCTCGGCTCCCTCCTCGAACTCCCGTCGCCGGCGCGGTGACCTCATGGCGAAGTGGATGGCGAATAACGAATCGAACGCCGCCCGGTCGTCCGCGCGCTTGATCAGGCTGGCTGCGAGTGCCGCATGGACCTGCGCCCGGTCGAGACCGTCGATTTCGTTGAGGGCGCCGGTCGCGTCGATCATCTCGGACGCTGATACCGGAACGCCCGCACGCCGCAGCGAGCGAGCAAGCTCCAGCAGGGGCGTGAGCAGCAGCGAGCCTGCCGCCGTGGTCACGGTGGGGCCGGAGGCGTCATGGCAACCTCGCCTCTCCGCCGCGGGCTTGTGCGCGGCGCGTGCGGCGCGCGATCCGTGGCTGGTTGGCGGGTGCCGCCTGCCGCCGTTGCGCTTCCATCAGCGCGGACGTTACGGTATGCGCCCATGTCGCCGCATCTCGAACCGCGCCACGCCCGATGAACGCCCCCGGCAACCCTCCCTTCGCGCCCCCTCCGATTCCGGCCGGTAGACTCGCCCGGCTGGGGGTCGTGCTGGACATCGCGGCACCCCTGGACGTCGTGCAGCGCCTCGCCATTCTGTGCGACCGGGCCGGCATCGATGCTGTCTGGCTGGCGGATCGCCTGCACATCGACAGGCCCGGCGAGTGGCTCGACGCCTCGGCAGCGGCCGCGGTGGCGGGGGCGGCCTGCGCGCGAGCACGCCTGGGGGTCGCCGTTGCATCGACGCCGCACGGAGGCGAAAACGACCTGCCCAGCCGGGCGCCGGCGGCCGCCCAGGAGCTGATGCTGTCCGGCATCGGCGCTGGTCTCCGAACCGTCGACTCGGCGCCCCTGCGGGTGTCCGTGATACTGGACGACCCGGATGACCTTCAGGCCCTGTTGGACGAGGCGGATGACGTGGTGCTGCCAAGTTGGCGGTTCCCGGACCTCGAGACGGCGGCCGACGAGGTGCGCGCCCGCGCGCGTGATGGCGGCCGGGACCCGACGACGCTCGGCGTGGCGGTGCTGCTGCCGGTATCGATCGGCCGGACGCAAGCCGAGGCCGAAGCCCGGGCGGACCCGGACGAGCTGTTCGCCCGCATCGGCCACCCCGACGAGTACGGCATCTTCGGCACGCTCGAGGAGTGCCAGGACCGTGTGATCGCGCTGCGCCATGCCGGCATCTCCGACCTGCGCTGCATGCTGCCCGCGACCGAAGACCTGCACGATGTCATCGCGCAACTCACGGCCATCACGATCGGCTCGACCGACGTCCTGGTGCCGGGCTCTCTGCGTTCATCGGCGCCACCGCCTCCGGTCGGCTGGGGCGGACGTCGCGAGACCTCCGGGGCCCCTCGGGTCAGCGGCGGTTCCAGGCGGCGCTGATCCGGCGGGCCGTCTCGAGAACCAGGGGCAGGAATTCGGAGCGCAGCGCATCCGGGCTGACGCGCCCCGCGTGCGCGCAGACGCTCAGGGCCGCGCTGACTCGCCCATTGGGGTCCACGATCGGCGCCGCCACCGAGCACAGTCCCACTTCCAACTGCTGGTCCACGATCGCCCAGCCGTCACGGCGCACGGTCGTCAGAACACTCCGCAGGCTGTCGGCATCGATGACGGTCTGCTCGGTGTGGCGCGAAAAGGAGCCGCGCGCCAAGTAGGCCTCCAGCTCCGCCTCCGGCAGGTTGGCCAGCAGCACGCGGCCCTTGGACGTGGCGTGCGCCGGCAGACGGGTTCCGACCATGATCGCCAGGGTCATCAGCCGGCGCGTGTTGACACGCGCCACGTAGAGAATGTCGGAGCCGTCCAGCACCGCGAGCGAGGCGGACTCGCCGGTTCGCTCCGTGAGTGCCTGGAGATACGAGCGCGCGAACTCCCACGGATCGGTAGTGACGCCGAAGGGCCTGGCGAGTTGCCGCACCTTCTCGGTGAGACCGAACTGGCGTCGATCGGCGTGCACGTAACCGAGCTCGACCAGGGTCAACAGGAGGCGACGTGCCGTGGCGCGGCTCAGCCCCGTGTGCTCGGCGACCTCACTGATCGTCTGGAGGGGTTCCTCCGCACTGAATGCGCGCAGCACCGCCAGGCCGCGTTCCAGCGACTGGACATGCTCGACGCGGGGTCTGGCCGTCGCCTTCGGCGCGGCCCCCAAGGTGCGTGGGGTCTGTCTTGACACGGTCATGCAATCAGTTCGATACTCTCGTCTCGTGCGTATAGCGCACCAATGTTCGTAATGCGAACGAAGGCTCGCTCTCTCATCGTAACGCCTCGAACCCGCGGTTCCAACCCGGTAATCGCTGACTCGGACACACGCACTCAGGAGGACGCCGAGCGGATGACCACGTACACGACCGACTTCGGATCGCTGGCCAACTACCGCAAGGGCCGCATCGACATCATCGATGACGACCCGAGGCGGTACGTCTTCTCCAACATTTTCGAAGTCGCGGCGCACGCCAAGCCGTACGAGAAGATCGCCGTCGGGAAGAACCGTCAGTACGTCATCGAGGCCATCCGCGCTGAAGGCACGTCCGAATGGCGCACCGCGCCGCACGACGAGTTCGCGCTGGTCATGGACGGCGAGGTGGAGATCCGCCTCAAGAAGCTTGGTCCGGACGACATCGGGCCTACGGCCGAGCGCGGCTCCAATGCCATGCAGAGCGAACCCAGCGGGCCGCTGATGGGTTCGGTCGTGGCGCGTCGCGGTCACATGACGCTCCTGCCGGTCGGCGCGGCCTACCAGTTCCAGGCCGCCAAACCCTCCGTGATCATGCTCCAGACGCAACTCGGCCCGGACACCATCGAGCGCTGGGCCGAGATCATCCAGACCACGCCGTAGCGAACCGCTCCCAAACCGTTGCGAATCGCTCCCAGGAGGACAGCGCCATGACCCTCAGCGCACCAGCCCAGGTCACCTCGACGGAACCCAACCAACACGGCTATCGCGCGTTCAGCCTGGGCGAGTTCCGCTTCAGCCGCGATGAGTATTTCGTGTATGTCGAGTGGCCGACGGGCAAGCACGTCATGTCCGCGGACGCCTTCCTGAAGGCCCTCCAGCGCGACGTGGCCTGGCAGTTCTTCTACGGCATCGTGAACTTCGACGGCGTCGTTGGCACGGTCAACCACTACGGCACCGTGGACCTCTTCGCCGGCCGCTACAACGACGTCTATCGCAAGGCCGAGCTCGACCACATGGAGAACTTCGCGACGCCGGTCATCAAGGCCACCTTCGAAGGCATGCTGGACGACTGGACCAACGAAGGCTTCGATCCCTTCGCCTCCCCCACCGAGACGGGCTCGGCCTTCGGCGTCAAGAACGGCAACAACCGCGCCGCCATTACCCGTCACCGCGTCACCGCGGCGCGCATGGTGGGCGTTCCGGGCGACGAAGAATTGCGCAACGACGAGAACGGCCACCCCGTCAACCGGCACTTCCGTGACGTCCCGCAGGACGAGCCCGAGAAGCGTGCTGAGCCGGGCTTCGAGAACGACCTGGCCGCCTTCAACCTGTTCGCGTACCTGTCGCGCTCGCAGGTGACCTGGAATCCGTCCGTGGTCTCGGTCTGCGGCGACAGCCTCTACTGCCCCACCACGGAGGAATACATCCTCCCGATCATCCATGGCAACGACCGCGTGGAGTGGTTCATCCAGCTCTCCGACGAGATCATCTGGCAGGTGGAGGACCGTGACTCGGGATCCGCCCTGGCCAAGGTCACCTTCCGGCCGGGCGACGTGGGCGCCATGCCGGCCGACATCCGACACCAAGGCTACGCGCCAAAGCGCGCCATGCTGCTGGTCTGGGAGAACGCCGATCCGGACCTGCCGGCGTTGATCTCCAGTGGTGCGCTGCCGTCCGTTCCGGTCGAATTCTGATCGCCGCGCCAACGGTCCGCGCATGACCGCCACCATCGGCAAGCCGGTCCTGCACGGGCAGGATCGGCTCTTCATCGGCGGCAGGTTCACGGACGCCGCGGACGGCGCGACCTTCGAGACACTCAACCCGCACGACGGCAGCGTGCTCGCCCATGTCGCTCAGGCGGGCACGGCCGACGTGGACAGGGCGGTGGAGGCCGCGTCCTCCGCGTTCCCGGCCTGGGCCGGACTGGCGGCGGCGACGCGCGGTCGAATCCTGCTCAGGCTCGCCGATCTCATCGAGGCCAACAGCGAAGAACTGGCGCGCCTCGAGAGCCTGGATACCGGCCATCCGCTGCGCGACAGCCGCAACCTGGACGTTCCACGCACGGCGGCCACCTTCCGCTACTTCGGCGGCATGGCCGACAAGCTCCAGGGCGACGTCATCCCGGTCGAAGCCGGGTTCCTCAACTACGTCCTGCGCGAGCCCCTCGGGGTGGTCGGCTCAATCGTGCCGTGGAACTTCCCGCTCATGTTCTGCAGCTGGAAGCTGGGCCCGGCGCTGGCCGCCGGCAACACGGCCGTGATGAAACCGGCCGAGCTGACGCCCTTGTCCGCGCTGCGGCTCGCGGAGCTGATGGTCGAGGCGGGCATGCCTGCCGGCGTCGTCAACATCGTGCCCGGCAAGGGCACCGTCGCCGGCCTGCACCTGGCCTCCCACCCGGGCGTGCGCAAGATCAGCTTCACGGGCTCGACCGCGGTCGGCCGCCAGATCGTCCAGGCATCCGCGGGCAACCTCAAGCGCGTGCAACTGGAGCTCGGCGGGAAAGGCGCCAACATCTGTTTCGCCGACGCCGACATCGAGGCCGCCGTCAACGGCTCAGCGTTCGCGATCTTCCACAACCAGGGGCAGGCCTGCATCGCGGGCTCCCGCCTGCTGCTCCACGAGCGCATCGCGGACGACTTCCTGCAGCGTTTCATCGAGCTGGCGCGGTCGATCCGCATCGGCGACCCGCTGGATCCCGCCACCGAGCTGGGCCCGCTGACCTCCGCTCGCCATCGCGATCGGGTGCTGAGCTACGTCCAGTTGGCCAAGGACGAAGGTGGCGAGGTGCTCTCCGGCGGCGGAGTGCCGGACGATCCTGATCTCGCCCGGGGCTACTACGTGCAGCCCACCGTGGTGCGCGCCGCCCGAGGCGCGACGGTGTGTCGCGAAGAGGTCTTCGGCCCGTTCGTGACGGTCACCACGTTCCGCTCGGACGAGGAGGCCATCTCGCTCGCCAACGACGTGGACTACGGCCTGGGTGGCGGCCTCTGGACGCGCGACCTATCGCGCGCCCACCGCGTGGCCGCGCAGATCCGTTCCGGCATGGTCTGGATCAACAGCTACAAGCGAGTCAATCCGGGCTCGCCGTTCGGCGGCACGGGGCTGTCCGGCTACGGGCGCGAGATGGGTTTCGAGGCCATGCGCGAGTACACCGAGCCGAAGTCGGTCTGGGTGAACGTCAACGCCACCATCCCGCCCTTCTACCCGCGGCCGGAACCGGACTGAGCACGACCCGCGTGCCCGCATTCACCTACGACGCGCTGCCCGGCCGCGTGGTGTTCGCGGTCGGCGCCTTCGCGCGGGTTCCCGCCGAGCTTGATCAAATGGGGGCGACGCGCGTCCTGTTGATCGCCGACCGCTCCGGGCTGCACTGGGCGGATCGGCTGGGCGAGCAGATGGGCGAGCGGATTGCCGCGCGCATCGATGATGTGCGCGTCCACGTTCCGGTCGATCGGGCCGAGGCAGCCAGAGAACAGGCGCGGGCGTCGGCGGCCGACGCCATCGTCACCATCGGTGGCGGTTCGGCCACGGGCCTTGGCAAGGCCGTGGCGCTCACCGAATCGCTCCCGATCCTGGCTGTTCCGACCACCTACGCCGGTTCGGAGATGACACCCATCTGGGGGCTCACCAGCGACGCGCGCAAGGAAACTGGACGGGATCCTCGCGTCCAACCGCGTGTGGTCGTCTATGACCCGCTCCTCACGCTGTCGTTGCCGCCGTCGATCGCCGGACCGTCGGGCATGAACGCCATGGCGCATTGCGCGGAAGCGCTATACGCCGAAGCAGCCTCGCCGCTGACGTCGCTGATGGCCGAGGAGGGCATCCGGGTTCTGCGCCGCGGGCTGCCGCCGGTCGTGTCGGCGCCAGATGACCTCGAAGCGCGCGGTGACGTGTTGCTGGGCGCGTACCTGGCGGGCGCGGCGTTCGCCGCGGCCGGATCCGGCATTCACCACAAGATCTGCCATGTTCTGGGCGGCGCGTACGACCTCCCGCACGCGGAGATGCACACGGTCATCCTGCCGCACGCCCTGGCCTTCGTGGCACCCGCAGTCCCTGATGCGATGGCCCGCATGGCACGGGCGCTCGGCGACGCTGACGTCCCAGGCGCGGTCTATGACCTGGCCGTCGCAATCGGTGCGCCGGTCTCACTCCAGGCCGTCGGCATGCCCGCCGATCGGCTCGACGAGGCGGCGCGGCTGATCGTCGCCGCGGCACCCGACTACACCCCGCCTGTGACCCGACAGGACATGCGGCAGCTTCTCGGTAACGCCTTCCGCGGGCTGCGACCGTCAGTCGAAGTCGCAGTCGAGATCCGCTCCATCGCGTAACCGGGCGCGCGTGTTCCCCGGGCAGCGGCCGTCACGAAGGGCGGCGCAAGAGGAGGTGGACCAGTGAACGAGGACCGCTCAGTCAACGATCCGGTCGATGAGGCCATCGCCCGGCTGATCGACCGGCGTCGCTTCCTCCAGATCGCCGCGGGTGGCGCGGCCGTGATCGCGGTGAGCGTGATCGAGGCGTGCAGCCCTGCCGCCACCGCGGCGCCGACGGCCCCGGCGACTCCGGCTCCAGCCACTCCGGGTGCCGCGACCCCGAATGCCACGCTCGCCGCCACGTCCGGACCAGTCATCACGCCGGTTGCGTCCAGCGCGGCGACCGGCCGCACCATCAAGATCGGCTACGTCAGCCCCAAGACCGGTCCGCTGGCGGGCTTTGCCGAGGCGGACGACTTCATCATCGCGGGAGCGCAGAAGGCCTTCGGCGCCGGCCTGACCGTTGGCGGCACCACCTATCCGATCCAGATCATCACGCAGGACACCCAATCTGACTCCGCGCGAGCGGCCAGCGTGGCCGGCGACCTGATCACCAACGACCAGATCGACGTGATGCTGGTGGCCTCGACCCCGGACACGACCAACCCGGTCGCCGACCAGTGCGAGGCCAACGGGGTACCGTGCATTTCCACCGTGGCGCCATGGCAGCCGTATTTCTTTGGCCGCCAGAAAGACCCCGCGAATCCCGTTCCTTTCACCTGGACCTACCACTTCTTCTGGGGCCTTGAGGACATCATCAGCGTCTTCCTGGACATGTGGAGCCAGGTCAGTGTGGCCAAGAAAGTCGGGGGCATCTTTCCCAACGATCCAGATGGCAACGCCTGGGGTGACGCCAAGAACGGCTTCCCGCCGGCGTTCGCGGCGGCCGGTTACACGCTGACCGATCCGGGCCGTTACGGAAACGGGACGCCGACGTCGGACTTCTCCGCCCAGATCGGCGCCTTCAAGACCGCCGGCGACGAGATCATCACCGGCGTTCCGATCCCACCCGACTTCACCACCTTCTACACGCAGGCGATCCAGCAGGGCTTCCGACCCAAGGTCGCGTCCGTGGGAAAGGCGCTGCTGTTCCCATCCTCGGTGGAGGCCCTCGGTGACAAGGGCGACGGCCTCTCGTGCGAGGTCTGGTGGAGTCCCGAACATCCCTTCACCTCGTCGCTCACCGGACAGACCGCGCAGGCGCTTGCAGACGAGTACACGACGACCACGACGAAGCAGTGGACCCAGCCCATCGGCTTCGGTCACGCGCTCTTCGAAGTGCTCGCTGACGTCCTGAAGCGCACCACCAACGTTGACGACAAGTCGGCGTTCATCACGGCGATGAAGGCGACGAAGCTGAATACCGTGGTCGGGCCACTCGACTGGACCGTGGGCAAGCCGTTCCCCAACATTGCAAAGACGCCACTCGTCGGCGGCCAGTGGGGCAAGGGCACGGATCACCCCTACGAGCTGACCATCGTGTCGAACAAGGACCACCCCGAGATCCCGAAGCTCGGGAACCTCCGGCTGATTCCCGGCGCCTGATCCACAACCGGTTCTGGGGGAGAGCGCAGAGATGGCGCTGCTGGAGCTATCGGACGTGTCCAAGGCGTTCGGCCGGGTCGTGGTAGCTGACCATCTCTCGCTCTCGATCGACGCGGGCACGGCGCTGGGAATCGTTGGCCCGAACGGCGCCGGCAAGACCAGCCTCCTCAACCTGATCACCGGCAACACGTCCCCGGACACGGGCCGCATTGCCCTCGACGGGCACGACATCACCAACCTGGCCACGCATCGACGTGCCCGGTTGGGCATCGCCCGGACCCACCAGATTCCGCGTCCGTTCGGCGGCATCAGCGTGCTCGAGAACGTGATGGTCGGCGCGCAGCAGGCGGGCTCGTCCCGCGGTGACGGACGTCCCGTGCTGGAGGCCTGCGTGGAAGCGCTGCGGATCACAGGCTTGCTCAACCGGGCGAATATCCTCGCCAGCGCGCTCTCGCTGCTCGATCGGAAACGGCTGGAGCTCGCACGGGCCCTGGCAACGCGCCCGCGACTGATGCTCCTCGACGAGATCGCCGGCGGGCTCACGGAACCTGAGGTCGAGGAGTTGATCGCCACCATCCTCGCCCTGCGGCAAAGTGGCGTGACCATCATCTGGATCGAGCACCTGGTCCAGGCGCTGCTCTCTTCCGTCGATCGCCTGATGGCCATGTCGGATGGCCGGAAACTGATCGAGGGCGAACCGCACGCCGTGATGGCCAGCCGGGAGGTCCAACAGGTCTACCTGGGCCTGGAGATGACGATCCAGGAGATCGAGCCGGCGAAGTCGGTCTCCGCATGACCCTCCTGAAGGTCGAGGAAGCGGACGTCTTCTATGGCGCATTCCAGTCCGTGTTCGGTATCTCCATCGAGGTCGAGGAAGCCGAGACGGTCGCCATCATCGGCTCCAACGGCGCCGGCAAGTCCACCCTGCTGAAGGCCATTTCCGGTCTGGAGCGCTTGCGGCGCGGCCGCGTGATGTTCGACGGCCGCGACATCGCCGGGCAGCGCCCGGACCAACGCGTGCGCCTCGGGATCTCTCTGGTGCCAGAGGGCCGGCACGTGTTTCCGAGCCTCTCGGTCCTCGAGAACCTGCTGGTCGGAGGCTACGCGAAGCGGCCCGGCGCGTGGAACGTGGAGGCCGTGATGGACCTCTTCCCGGTGCTGCGCGAGCGCAAGGATCGCAGCGGAGCGGTGCTCTCGGGCGGCGAGCAACAGGCGCTCGCCATCGGCAGGGCGTTGATGGCCAACCCGCGCCTGCTGCTGCTGGACGAAGTGTCGCTCGGCCTGGCGCCGGTCATCATCGGCCAGTTGTACAAGGCACTCCCGAGGATCGCGGCCGCCGGCACGACCATCCTGGTTGTCGAGCAGAACACCGAGCAGGCCATGGCGGCAGCATCCCGCGTCTATTGCCTGCTGGAGGGGCGCATCTCGCTGACAGGGAACCCGCGGAACCTGACGCACCAGCAGATCACCGCCGCATACTTCGGCATCTGAGATGGAGTGGGTCAACGCGGTGGTCCAGGGCATCCTGCTGGGCGGCCTGTATGCGCTGCTCGCAACCGGTCTATCGCTCGTGTTCGGGGTCATGCGCCTGGTCAACCTGGCACAGGGAGACCTGACCATCCTGGCCGCCTTCCTGGCCCTGTCGATCGTGAGCGCGCTCGGCGTAGGTCCGTTGCTGACGCTGGTGTTGGTCGTGCCGGCGATGATGCTGCTTGGCTACGTGATCCAGCGCGTGCTGCTGGAACGGACGGTCGGCCAGGGTCCGCTGCCGTCGCTGCTGGTGACGTTCGGGTTGGCCGTGGTGCTCCAGAACGTGCTGCTCGACGTGTACAGCGCGAACTCGCGCGGCCTCGACGCCGGAGCCATCGAGGGGGCAAGCATCAAGATCGGCGACAGCCTGGCGATCGGAGCGCTGCCGCTGCTGACCTTCATCGTTGCGGTGGCGGTGTTGGTCGGATTGCAGTTGCTCCTGAGCCGGACCAGCCTCGGGCGCGCCTTTCGCGCCACCTCGGACGACCCGCGCGCGGCCAGCCTGATGGGCATCGACGACCGCCGCATCTACGGAGTGGCCATGGCGCTCGCGCTCGGCACAGTGGGGATCGCAGGAGTTCTGCTGGGCATCCGCACGACGTTCGGTCCCTCGGACGGCCCGACCCACCTGATCTTCGCCTTCGAGGCCGTGGTCATCGGCGGCCTCGGATCCCTGTGGGGCACCTTGGTCGGCGGAGTCGTGCTGGGGGTCTCCCAGACGGTCGGCAACCAGATCAGTCCATCACTCCAACTGCTGGCCGGGCACCTGGTCTTCCTCGCCGTGCTGTTCTTCCGCCCTACCGGGCTGTTCGCCCGCAGCGCCGTGCGCGAGACGTGATCCCGGTGACGGCGGAACCCGGCGCCAGAGCCATGCCAGCCCCGGCATTCCGCATCCAGCTCGGCGCGCGTGGCAGCCTGCTGACCGGCTTGGTGCTGCTGGCACTGTTCGCGGCCTTAGCGCTGCTGCCGATGGTCGGCGGCGTGGCGGCCCAGATGAAGCAGCTGACCGATTTCTTCACGCTGCTGGCCATGGCCCAGATGTGGAACCTGCTCGCCGGTTATGCCGGGCTGGTTTCGATCGGCCAGCAGGCCTTCATCGGGCTGGGAGCGTATGCCCTGTACGCGTTCGCAGACCTTGGCAACCTGCCAGTGCTGGCGGCGCTGGCGGCCGCCGCCATTGTGACCGGAGTGATCGCGCTGCTCACCGCACCCTTCGTGTTCCGGCTCCAGAACGGCTACTTCGCGGTCGGGACGTGGGTGCTGGCCGAGGTCTTCCGGCTGATCGTGATCCAGTTCCAGCAGCTCGGCGCCGGCAATGGCGTGACCATCCAGTCACTCATCCGGATACCCGTCGCGCAGCGTCAGTCGCTCATCTACTGGCTGGCGCTCGTGGTGGGATTCGGCTCTGTCCTGGTCGTGACCCTGATCATGCGGTCGCGCGTTGGGCTGGCACTGACCAGCATCCGTGACAGCGAGGCGGCTGCCCGCAGCCTGGGTGTCGACGTCTTCCGCGTGAAGCTGTTCATATACCTGGTGGCGGCGGTGGGAGCGGGGATCGCCGGGTCCGTGATCTACCTCCAGCTGCTACGCATCCAGCCGCTCGCTGCTTTCAGCGTAGATTGGACGGCCAAGCTGATCTTCATCGTGGTGATCGGGGGCCTCGGCCGCGTCGAGGGCCCCATCCTTGGTGCCATCGTGTTCTACGTGCTCCAGCAGGCGCTCTCACAGTTCGGTTCGCTCTACCTGATCCTGTTGGGCTGCCTCGCCATTGCGGTGGTGCTCCTCCTCCCGGGCGGCATCGCCGGATTGGTGGCACGGCAGGTGCCCACCGACCTGTTCGGGATCCGCCGGCGCCTGGTCACCGTGCACCAACCGGATGCAAGCGCCGCTGTGACTCCGGATCCGGCGGGCACGGCATGAGCGATTCCTTCGCGTCCCCGGACGACGTGGTAGAGCGCCTGCGTGGGATCGGCTACCTGGCCGACCAGACCATGGGCCTGACCGTCTACCTGGCGCAACGGCTGGAGAAGCCGCTGTTGCTGGAGGGGCCAGCGGGCGTCGGCAAGACCGAGCTGGCCCGTTCCGTGGCCATGGCAACCGGGGCGCGCCTGATCCGACTCCAGTGCTACGAGGGACTCGACGAGTCGAAGGCTCTCTACGAGTGGAACTACAAGAAACAACTCCTGCGCATCCAGGCGGATCAGGGCCACGCCTGGTCCGAGCTGGAGGACGACATCTTCTCGGAGGCGTTCCTGCTGCCGCGGCCGCTCCTGGCAGCGATTCGTTCCGAGGACCGCGTCGTTCTGCTGGTCGACGAGATCGATCGCGTCGAGGTGGAGGCAGAAGCGCTGATGCTCGAGGTGTTGGCGGACTTCCAGGTCACCATCCCTGAGCTCGGCACCATGACCGCACTCCGACGGCCGATGGTCTTCCTCACTTCGAACGACACGCGCGATCTCTCCGAGGCGCTCAAGCGCCGCTGCCTGTTCCTCCACCTGGACTATCCGAGCCTGGAGCGCGAGCGCGAGATCCTGCTGTCCAGGGTCGACGGTCTGTCGGACGACCTGGCCGGACAGGTGGCGCGCATCATCCACCGACTGCGCGAGATGGACCTCAAAAAGCGACCATCCATCTCCGAGACGCTCGATTGGGCCAGGACGCTGGTGCTCCTGGGCATTGAGAGCGTGGATCCGGCCAAGGCCACGGAGACGCTGCACGTACTCCTCAAGCACGAACAGGATCTCGACAAAGCGCGCCGCGAGTTGCTCGGCCAGCCATCAGCGGCGGGGCATAAGCCGGCAGGTGCGCGGCGCGGCCCGAGCATCGAGCCCGGGCACGACCGGTTCCGCGACCCTGAAGGCAAGCCGGCGTGAAGGAGGAGAAGGCGCCGGCACTCGACATGAATCTCGCGCCTGGCGACTACACCTACCCGGCGCTGCGCAGGACCGTCAGCGTGGCCACCCCGAGGCAGATCAGCAGCACCCCGCCGCGCTGCACGCGAGACAGCCGCTCCCCGAAAAAGAGGTAGGCACCGACGGCCGCGATCGCGGCGAACTGGGACGCGAGCACGGCCGTGACGCTGATGGAGACGCGCGCGCCCATCAGGTACGTCCAGTAGCCGACGACCTCCGCGACGGCCGTGGCCGCCAGCCAGGGCCATGCCGCGCGCGGAGCGGTCAACCGGCCACGTGAGCGGATCAGCAGCGGGAGCGTGATCAGGACCACGCCGACCACGCGCGACGACGAGATCAGCCAGCCCGCCGGCACGCTGCCCGCGACCCGGCCGCCCGCGTAAAGGCCGATCCCGAACACCACGGCGACGGGGATGATGAGGGCGAGGAAGGCCGGCGTGACTCCAGGCTGGCCATCTTCCGCTCCACCCAGGTCCAGCGTGGCGAGCACCACGCCGACGACCACGACCCCCATCACCACCACGGCGGCCGGTGCGACGGCCTCTCCGACCAGCACCGCGATGACCGCGGCGATGGCGCCTTCCGTCGAGGCGATCGGAGCCGCGATGCCCACCTTGCCGCGCCGCACGGCCGCGTAGAGCAGCAGGAGCCCGATCACGTTGCCCAAGCCGGCGATTCCCAGCCAGCCGAGGTCGATCGGATCCACGCCCGGGCGCGAGTCGAGCAGCGCGAAGGGTGCGCAGATGACGAAGCCGATGAGCGACACCCATGCGAGCGCCGGCGCCGCACCCATCATGCGGCTGGCCCGCGTGGAGCACAGCGTGCTGACGCTCCACGCGATGGCGGTCGCAAGGCCGAAGAAGATTGCGGTCACGCGTCCACGGTAGCCCGACCGGAACGACGACGGGCTCCGCTGTCATCATCGTGGCGTGACATCCGATACCAAGGTCGCGTCCATGCGGGACGCCGTTGCCGAACTGGTGCGTGACGGCGACTGCGTGGCCATCGAGGGCTTCACGCACCTGATCAGCTTCGCGGCCGGCCACGAGATCATCCGCCAGCGCAAGCGCGACCTGACCCTGGCGCGCCTGACCCCGGACGTGATCTACGACCAGATGGTGGCCGCCGGCGTGGCGCGCAAGCTGATCTTCAGCTGGATGGGCAATCCGGGAGTCGGCGGCCTGCACGCCATCCGGCGTGTCACCGAGGGCGAGTCGGCCAGCCTGGAGCTGGAGGAATACAGCCACTGGGGCATGGTCGCGCGCTACACGGCCGGAGCCCTGAAGCTGCCCTTCTTCCCGCTGCGCTCCTACTTCGAGACGGACCTGCCCAAGGTCAACCCACTCATCCGCGAGCTGCCCTCTCCGTACGGCGACGGCCTGATCTACGTGGTCCCGCCGCTGCGCCCGGACGTGACCATCGTCCACGCGCAGCGCGCCGATGCGCAGGGCAACACCCAGATCTGGGGCCTGCTGGGCTGCCAGAAGGAGGCCGCCTTCGCCGCCGACCGGCTGATCGTTGTGGTGGAGGAACTGGTCGACGAGCACGTCATCCGGGCGGACCCCAACCGCACCGTCATCCCGGGGCTGATCGTGGACGCGGTGGTGGTCGAGCCGTATGGCGCGCACCCCTCCTACGCGCAGGGCCACTACGACCGCGACAACCAGTTCTATCTCGAGTGGGACGCCATCAGCCGCGACGCCGCCACGCTCCAGGCGTGGCTGGACGAATGGGTCCACGGCACGGCCGGACGGGCCGAGTACGTGGACAAGCTCGGCGCGGAGGTGCTGGCGCGTCTGCGGCCCTCCGGCTCCGCCCCGTCAGGCTCGGTCGACTACGGCGAGTACACCTAAGGCGTCGGCGGGTTCAGTTCGGCGTGATGACCCGCAGCACGCGGGTATAGCCGCTGCCGTCGAGCGTGGAGATGACCCGTCCGCTGGCCGCGTCCACGCGATAGGCCGTCCCGTCGCGGCCGACCGCGTAGAGGACGTTGCCGGTGTCCGACATGCCCAGGCTCACGATGGCCGTGCCGGCCAGGATGCGCGCGGCCGGCTTCAGGGTTGAGGTCGGGATGAGCTGCACGCCGGATGCATCGGCCAGGTAAAGCGTCGCGCCGTCGAGCGACAGCGCCATGGCGCCCGTCGGTTGGCCCGCGCCGCCTTCGCCGAACTTGGCCAGCGAGACTGCGGCGCTCGCGGCGAAGGTCGTGCTGCGGACCACCTGGAGCGTGTTCAGGTCCACCTGGGCGGCCACGCCGAGTACCGGATTGGCGACATAGAGGGTGGCCAGGTCGGCGCTCAGGGCCAGGCCCCACGCGTCCGCCGCGGCCGGGTTGGTGACCCAGGCGTCCGGCAGGTCGATGCACCAGGCGGTGCGGTCCACCGTGTTGAGGACGTGGACAAAGGGGTGCGCGACTCCCTGGTAGAGCGTGAGTTCAGTGCCGTTTGCGCCGTCCCGCTGCTGCAGCGCGGTTCCGGCCATAACCTCGTCGAGGTTGCGCTTGTCGACGATGGTGCCCTCGTCCAGGCTCCCGGTCACGGCGTTCACGGAGCGCACCGAGTAGCCCAATAGGGCATCGCCGTACTCGATGACGTAGAAGCGCAGACCATCTGGCGAGATGGCGTCGAACGTGTAGCGGCCCGGCAGGCTCACGATGCGCGGCTCGGCGGACGACTGCGTGTCCAGGATCGCGAAACGCGTCTGGCTCGGAGAGGGCTGCGCGTCGACCAGGATCAGCCTGCGGCCGTCCGCCGACAGTCCAGCCGGGGTGTGTGCCAGGCCAATGGTCGCGATCGCCCACGCACCATCCAGGTTCCACGTCTGGACGTAACTTGCATCCTCGATGAACCGCGCGTCCACGCGGGTCCTGCCGCCGTTCGCGATCGCGCTGTAGACCGTGCCCCAGTTGGCCGACGGGACGCCGGCCGGGAGGCTGGGTATGGCGGTCGCGCCGTCGCTGAGGGCGAGTGCCCAATCATCGGCGCGCGACAGCAGCACCATCTGGAAGCCGTAGGCGCCCAGCTGGCCGGGCGTCATGGTCGAGGATGCGGCGGGCGTAGCCACAGCAGCCGGCGTGGTGGCGGCTTGCGGCGTGCTCGCACTGGGTGGCTGCGTTACGCCGGCCGTCGCGGAGGATCCCGTTGGCTGGCCAGGGCTTGCTCCGCATGCGGCAACCACGAGCGCAAGGGCGACGATCGGAAGTCTCCAGGCCAAACCGGTGGCCTCCCTGATGATGCGAGTTCGGTACC
>CAZENL010000001.1:67584-95631 GCA_964513505.1 uncultured Anaerolineaceae bacterium | reverse complement strand
ATCGGAAGTCTCCAGGCCAAACCGGTGGCCTCCCTGATGATGCGAGTTCGGTACCGTCCATACACCGGCGGTTGGGCGGCGGTTCCATTGGCCACGCCTGGTCCCCGGCCGGCCCGCCATCAGTGCCCCGCCATCAGTGCATGGAATCGGCGATGTGCAGCGCGTCTGCCTGACCGCCGGCGATCTCCAGTCGCACCGTGATCCCGTCGCGCGTCCACAACAGCACGTTGCCGGCCAACCGCACGCGGTCCTGCAGGCGTCCGTCACCCGACACCGGATAGGACAGCGCATGCGGCGCGCCCTCGATCCAGAAGCCAGGCTCACCGCCGACGGTGACGGCGACCAGGCGCGAGCCCGGACCCAGCGACTTGCCCAGGAACTCCTCGTCGACGTAGCCGCGGAACTGCGTCAGCAGCAGGCCGATGCTCGAATCGGGCAGCGCAGGGCGCGCAGGATCACCCGGCCAGACCATGGAGACGGCCGCGGTGTGGCCCGTGCCATCCAGCCACGTTTCGGCCGGTGCGTCCAGTTCGGGAAGTGCCGGGACGAGCAGCGGCCAGTCCACGGCGGCGCGCGCAGCGCCCAGGCTGACCACGTTTCCCAACTCGAGGCCGGCACCGAGCTCGCCCGACACGGCCGGTGAGGCGGCGGGTGTCGGCGACGAGGTTGGCGACACCGTTGGCAGCGGTCCGAAATGGATGCCGATACCCGGCACGCCCAGCCCCAGCCCGACCGCGACCGCGGCGATCAACAGCAGTGCCGCCACGGCCAGCAACGCGGCGCGGCGGAGACGAGCCTGCGGCAGACGAGGACCGCGCCACGGCAGCACACTCCGGCGGAGCGGCCGCTCGCCGGCGAGCCGCCTGCTGACCCTGGGCGCCACGCCGTCGGCTGCCGGCCAGGCGATCGCCTGCCCAAGCAGCTCCAGCTGTGCCGTGAGCTCGTCGTCGGAGGCCCTCCCGAATCGTCGTCGGAGCTCGTCGTCGGCGGTCATGCCCGAGCCTCGCTGTCCGTGCCGAAGCTGGTTCGCAGCCGGCCCATGGCTCGCGAGAGCCGGGACTTGACGGTGCCGCGCGGGATGCCCAGCGCATCGGCCGTTTCCGCCTCCGACAGCTCGAAGAAGAAGCGGTAGGCGATGACCAGCCGGTCGTCCTCGCCGAGCGCGCCCACCGCCGCAGCCAACGCCTGGCTCTGCTCGTGGGCGAGGACCGCCGCCTCGACAGACGGGGCCGCGTCCGGCGAGGGGCGATCCTCAGCAACGCGCACGGCAAGGTTGAGCCGCCGGCCGGCCGACCGCCGGCGATTGCGCGCCTCGTTGGCCACGATCCGCAGCAGCCACGGCCGGAACGGTGCGCCGGCGCGGAATCCCCCCAGCGCGGCATACGCCTTCACGAAGGCCTCCTGCGCCGCATCTTCGGCCTCACTCGCGTCGCCGGCGACAACGTACGCGGTGCGCACGGCGAGCTCCTGGTAACGGAGGACCAGTTGCCCATACGCGTCCATGTCTGCCTTGCGTGCGCGATCGATGAGTTCTTCTTCGTCCAGCGGACGGACCTCCAACTGGCCTGTGAACCCTTTACACCAGCCGCGCCGGTTCGGTTCCGTGTGCGGCGGCGCGTGCGGCATGTACGATCCGGCCGTGGCACCAACCCGGGTCGCGCGGCGGAATTGTCTACTGTGCGCCGGCCGCACACTATCCACGAGCCGCACGGCGACGGCACCCCCTCGACAACCCGTACGGCACTTGGAGAACGCTCGGTTAGCCCGTAACGGCTATCTCTGGGTGCCAAGCCCGCTCGGCGTAGCGCCGCGCAATGCGTACGGGCTCGCGGCACTGGATAGTGTGCTGTGGGTGGACGCTAGACGGACCAGCAACTGGAGTGCGGCAGAGCAATGAGCGCAGCTGGGCCCGACGCGGCCACTTCCGCCGTCTTCAGCAAATCCGAGATGATGATCGTGGCCGCGGCGCGCGAGCTGGCCGGGCAGCGGGTCTGCTTCGTCGGTGTCGGCCTGCCCAACATCTGTGTCAACCTGGCCAAGCTGACTGTTTCGCCGAGCATGCAGCTGGTCTACGAATCGGGCGTCTTCGGGGCCCAGCCCGCGCGCCTCCCGCTTTCCATCGGCGATCCCACGATCGTCACCGGCGCCATCGCCGTGACCAGCATGTTCGAGCTGTTCGGGTTCTATCTCCAGGGTGGCCTGATCGACGTCGGCTTCCTCGGAGCGGCGCAGATCGACCGGTTCGGCAACATCAACACCACCGTCATCGGCGAATACGAGCACCCCACCACGCGCCTGCCGGGATCGGGCGGGGCCTGCGAGATCGCCATCAACGCCCGCCAGGTCTTCGTGATCATGCGGCAGTCGCGGCGCTCGTTCGTGGAGAAGATCGACTTTCGAACGTCCCCGGGCAACCTCGGTGGCGCGCAGGCCGCCGCCCGAATCCGCGCGGAGCAGGGCTGGCTTGGCAGCGGCCCGTCGGTGGTGGTCACCGACCTGGGCATCTATCACTTCGACGAGAACGGCGAGATGCGGCTCGACTGGCTGCACCCAGGTGCCACCCTCGACCAGGTGCGCGCGTCCGTCGGCTGGGAGGTCAAGGTCTCCGCGGATCTGGCGACCACTCCACCACCGACCGATGAGGAGCTGCGCCTGATCCGCGAGGTCCTGGACCCCGGCGGCGCCTACACCGGCTAGGCTCGGGCAGGGGTCCATCGGTGCGGATCGGGCGCGGCAAGGGGGGCCGGAGGTACTTAGGAGACCGGCATTCATGACCAATGAGGGGACCCGGTGCCGGGTTCGGGCGGGGACTATGCGGCCATGGCGTTTGAAGCTTCAACGCCGTTCGAGCACTCGATGGGGGGCTCAACCCTCCACCTCCCCGGATCACGCTCGTCGGCAACCTCCCACTTCCCGGCCGCTCCGATGCACCCACTGCAACGGTCGTGGCTGCGCACCTGGGCGGCGAATCTTGATCCACGCCGCCAGCCGTCCGTATCCGGCGCGTCCCTGGTGAGCGCCGCGCTGCGGGCTGTGCCCGCGCGAGCCCTGCACGACCAGACGCGCTGGCTTGCCTCATGGCCCGTCACGGCCAAGCCGGTTTCGGCACGAGCCGGAGCCCCTGTCCTGGCGCCACGCTCCATGGGTGGCCAACTCGGGGATGGGGGCGCCCCACGCCGTCGGACCGCCGAGCTCCTGGCCGCGCTGTCCAGCGGCCTCGACGCCGCCGAGAACCGGCCGCGCGGACACGCCGTTCGGACCGCCATCATCGCCGTGCGCATCGCCGAATCACTGGAGCGCGCGGAAACCGTCCGCGCGGCGCTGCTCTACGCAGGCCTGCTGCACGACGCCGGCACGACCGGACGCACGGCCTCCGACATCGATGGGAAGGCCGCTGAAAAAGTTGGCCGAACGCCCGCTCACCTGTCGCGGCCCGACCGCGCCGCGGCTGTCATCCGCACGCTGGCACTGCCCGCCGAGGTTGCCGAGGCCGTCTGTTCCGCCGACGAGCGCTGGAACGGCCAGGGCCCGATGCGACTGCGCAAGGACGGCATTCCGCTGGGCGCACGCATCATCGCCGTCGCCTCCGTGGCCGCCACCGCCGTGGCCGCCACGCTTGACGACCGGCGACGCAACGGCCACGCGGACATGGTCACGCCCTCCGTGCACGCCGTCGCGGACGCGCTGCGCGGCCGGCGGGGCAGGGAACTGGATCCGCGCATCGTCGACGCGTGCCTGAAGTTGACGCCGCCGACGTTCTGGCGGCGTCTCATCGAGTCGGATCCCATGGAGCAGCTCTTGGAATCGGAGCCCGCCGGCGACATCCGGCGCAGCACCCCGGAGCACATCGACACCGTCTGCGCCACGTTCGCCGACCTGGTGGACACCCGCACCCCGATGATGGGACGGCATGGCGTCCGCGTCGCACAGCTGGCCGTGGGCGTGGCATCCCGGCTGGGGTTCGATGAGCTGGAATGCCGTGAGATCCGGCGGGCAGCCCTGCTGCACGACATCGGCAAGTTGCTCGTCCCCATCGCCTACCTGGAGAAGGCCACCGAGCTGACCGATTCCGAGCGAGCCGTGATCCGCGATCACCCGCGCATCGGGTCGGACATCCTGCGCCGTTCGCGCGTGCTCGCGGGACTGGCCTCCCTGGTCGAGGGCCATCACGAATCACTCGACGGTGAGGGTCACTTCCCGCAGTTCGAGCAGCCACGCATGGCCCTTGCGGCACGCGTCCTCGCGGTCTGCGACCGCTATGAGGCCATGACCTCCGAACGCCCCTATCGACCGCTGCTGACCAGGGAACAGGTGTGGCACCTGCTCGAGGAAGCGGCCACGGAACCGATGGCGCGCAGGGCATTCCTCGCGCTGCGATCCACCGTCGAGTACGACTGAGCCCCTGCCCTACCTGCGGCGGAAGGCCTGCGGGTCGTCCATGCGGCGGCGCATCAACAGCGCCACGCCGATCGCGATCAGCACCACCGGCCAGAGCCAGGGCATGTCCGGCAGGCTCGGGAACAGCACCGGCGAGACGCGCGCGAAGCCGTAGACCGTCAGGATCAGCCCGATCCACATGGCCCAGCCGCGACGGACCTTCTGGAGCGGCCCGATCAACCAGGCACCCAGCAACGCGATGCCCAGCGCCAGGGACGTCCAGCCCGGGCCGGTGACATAGCCAAGGCCGGTGGCCAGGCCGATGACGCCGAGCGCGATGAGCACCAGCGCCGGCACGGTCGCGCTGCGCCAGCCACCGATGAGCCACGCGGCGGCGAAGGCAAGGCCCAGGGCCAGCAGGAACATCGAGCCGATATCGATCGAGCGGTTGACCTGGTTGACGAGCAGGGCGATCCCCAGCAGCACGAGCAGGACGCCGAGCCAGGACACCCCGCCCCGACCATCGCGGCGGCCTGCGGTCCACGACCAGGCGGCCCATTCAGGAGCGTCCGCACCGGGGTGGTTGGCCTGCCGGCCTCGCCAACTCGGCTGTGCCTGGTCGCCGGTCACCTTGGCGTCCGGCGGCGGGAGCGGTGCCGATGGGTTCGCGGTCATGGCGCAAGCCTAGTCGAATTGTCCAGCGTCAAGGCCCCGGTTCGCCGCGTTTGAGCGGGCGGCTAGTCGTCGGCGAGTGGCGCCATTCGGACCGCGCTGACGAAGGCCCGGAAGGCCTCGATGGGGTCCGCCGCGTCGTAGCGGATGCCGCGGTCGCCGACGCGCGAGAAGCCCGGCATCATGGCCGCGAAGTCGGCCATGCCGGCGTGGTTGAACTCCAGTTCCACGGCGATCGGCGGCTCGAGTCGCAGCGGTTGTGGCGCGTCGGCCCCGCCGGCCGCGGCTCGCTCGACGGCCCGCTGCGCGCCGGCCCGGATCAGGCGGCGCGCCTCTTCCGGGTGCACGGAATCCGCCGCTCCACGGCTCACGCCGCGCTTCACGACCACGCGCTCCGCCCACGGCAGCCACGCTTCGACTTCCTCGGCCAGCGCATCGTCGCCGGCAACCATGCCGACCGGGATTCCCAGGGCGCCGAGGTACATGGCATTGATGCCGTACTCACCGACCGGGCGGCCGGCCAGCGAGGTCAGCGTCACGCCGCCGGTATAGGTGTGCGCGATCGTGCCGCGTGGATGGCCGGCGCGGGCGTGGTAGCCGACGAACAGCGCCACGCCGAACGTGCCGTCGGCGGCCGCTTCCACCATGGACCAGGCCTTGCGACCCTGGACCAGCCGAGCCCGGGGGTCCAGCGCTGCCGGGTTGAGGTTGTACATGGAACCGTGGCTGTCGTTGACCACCACCTCCGTGGCGCCCCCGTCGAACGCACCCTGGACGGCGGCGTTCGCCTCGCCGTCCATCAGCGTGACGGCCGCCGCGTAGCCAGAATCGCTGCGGCTGGTCGGCTTGGCGTGGCTGATCCCGGCGATGCCTTCCATGTCGACCGAGATGTAAACCCTCATCTGGCTGCCTCCGTCGGGGCTGTGGCGGACGTGCCGGAGTCGGCGGGCGTGCCGGAGTCGGCGGGGCCGTGGCGCGCGGGCGAGCCGACCCACACGCTGCCCCCATCGAAATGCTCTGACTTCCAGATCGGTGCGCGGGCCTTCAACTCGTCGATGGCATAGCGCGCTGCATCGAAAGCCGCTCCGCGGTGCGGGGAAGCGACCGCCACGATCACGCTCGCGTCGCCGAGCGGCACGACGCCGGTCCGATGGAGGATGGCGAGCCGCGTGACGCCGAAGCGCTCTTCCATCTCGTCGGCGATCTGGCCGAAGACGCGGAGTGCCATCTCCTCGAACGCCTCGTACTCCAGCTCTTCGACCGAATTGGCGGCGAACCGCGCGGCCGCCTCTTCCTCGCCTGGCGCGGGCGTGCCGGGCGATTCGCGGGTCTGGCCGAGGAACAGGACCACGGCCCCGTCAGCCGGCGTCGAGAGGCGTGCCCGTAGATCGGCGAGCGTGGCATCGACAATCGGACTCGGGTGCAACTCGAGGATGCGGCGCTCCGAGGCTGGTTCTCGGGTCGTGGCGACTCCCGCGGCCGAGGCGGTGTCCCCGCCCTGCGTAGCGTTCACCTGCGGAACCTTAGCCACCGTCAGGTCCGGCCGCAGCCCGTGTGTCAGGCCCAGATCCCCTCTTTGCCCCGCCGAAATAGCCGCTGGAGGCTACTTCTCGCTGCGCTCCGTGCCCAGGCCAGAGCTGGCAGAGGCCAAGGTCCTGCTGGCGGACATTGGACAGGTTCGGCCCGGCCATGGCCGGGGCGTTCCCCGTGGCCAGCGCACTCCCCGCGGCCAGGACACTCCCCGTGGCCGTGGCACTCCCCGCGGCCGGGGCACTCCCACCCGCCACGGGCGGGATCACGGCCAGTTCGTCGCCGTCGGCCAGCACTTCACTCGCGTCCGCATAGACCGCGTTGCGCGCGAAACGGACGGAGTCCGTGCCCGGTGCGAGGACCGGCCATTCCCGCACCAGGGCAGCCCAGGCGGCCGAGATCGGGCTGCCCTCCGGAAGCTCGATGGTCCGCTCGCGCCAGCCGGTCAACTGGCGTTGCTGCGCAAAGAGTCGGACGCGTACGTTCACGGGCAGACCGTAGCCCAGCTAGACGAGCAGTGCCGAGGTGAAGTAGACCGCCGCGGCGACGATGGTTGACGCCAGGATCGCCGCCAGGTCGATGTAGAGCAGCCCCGTCGCCGACTCCATGGAGCGCGTGAGCGCCGTCCGGTAGGCCAGGTACGAGAGCACCAACGGAAAACTCAGCCCCACGGTCAGGCGCAGCCAGACCAGCAGGGCGTTGGATCCGGTGAACGACGCCATCGGGCCTCCGCCGGCCGTGCCCACCACCTGCCAGGTCAGGAACATCGCCAGTTGGAGCGCCAGCGCTGCCGTGAGCAGCCGCACGGTCAGCACCAGTGGCCGCTCAGAGATCTTGGGCGTGACCAGGTACCAGTGCGCCAGCACCACGCTCCCGAGCGCACCTCCGGCAACGACCGCGAGCATCAGCAACTGGACCAGCAACGGGACGGCGTGGAGGATGTCGGCCGCCCAGCCGAACGCGCCAACGGCCTCCGCTGCCACTCCGGCCAGCAGCGCGGCGAGTCCGGTCCAGCGTGCGGTGCCGCCGCGGGCCATGCGAACGCCCGAGACCAGCGCCAGAACGGCAAAGGCCAGGATCGCGGCCTGGCGCGCCTGGGCCAGGTTGGACGCATCCCGGATGGCCAGCAAGGCAGGCACGGGAAGGGACTGGTCCGAGACGAAAAGCAACCCGGCGATCAGCCCCGCCGCGAACGCCGTGAAGCCTGTGTACCCCTTGGTGGCGTCGGTCGACTGGCGCAGCAGGTAGGCCAGCCCGAAGGCGCCGATGGACAGTGACGCAAGCACGGCCCAATTGATGTACGCGAGCGCCTGGACGATGTTCTGGGCAGCCACGCTCCGAGTGTAGGCGCCGCCGAATCCCGCGGTTTGGTCAACGGGTGATGGTCCTGCCCGCCCGCTGCCTGATGGGGCATGTCCACCGCACCGGACTGCTCCGCAAGGGTCTTCACTCGCCCCGGACCCTCCGGCCGTACTGCCACCCGGCGGACATCCGCCCCACTCCTTGGAACGGCCTTTGCCTGCGACGTTGCACCAGTCGCGCCAAGACCGCACCAATACCGAGCAGGCAGCGCAAAACGCGCCTTTCGACCACCCCTTGCTCAGGTCGTTGTTGCCCTCGTTTTCCCAGCGACGACCCGAGAAGGACGTTCCGATATGAACCCGAGCACACCCCGACCCAGCCTCAGAACCTACAGCGCCGCAGCCGCGGCAGCAGCGCCGTCTGCACCGTCAAGCCCGAACATGGCAACCCAGGCACCCGACGCGCGGGCCATTCAGCCCTCGCAGCGTCGCGCAGCCGGCCTCTGGGAAAAGGTGAACCTGCACGGTGTCCGCTGGATCGTTCTCAGCATGATGGGCGCCATCGCCCTGGTCGTCCCGTTCGTCGTCAACGCCGGACACACCAGCTCCTCCCTGATGGCCAGCGACTCCTTCACCCGCACCAGTTCCCAGGGCTGGCTCAGCGCCAACGTCGGCGGGGCATACACGACCGCCGGAAGCGGCGCCCTGGCCGTCAACGGGAGGAGCGGCACGATCACCCTGTCCGCCCCCGGCACCGAGCGCTCGGCCGACCTCGACGCGGTGTCCGCGCTCAACACCACGGTCACATTCCGCACGTCGATCGACAAGGCGCCCACGGGCGCCGGCACGAGCATCTCCGCGCAGCTCCGGCACAACGGCCACCGCAGCTATCGCGCCACGGTTCGCTTCGCGGCCGACGGCGTGTACGCGTCGGTATGGCAGGTCCGGCCCGGCATCAATCAGCAGGTCGGCGCCGAGCAGCGCCTCCCCGGTCTCTCCGCGGTCAGCGGGCAGGCCATCTGGCTGCGTGTCCGGATCGTCGGCGTCGCCCCGACCCGCGTCCAGATCAAGGCCTGGGCCGACGGCCAGCCGACCCCCGCCGCCTGGGGCCTCACCGTCCTCGACAACACCAATGACATCCAGACTCCCGGTCACATCGGCATCGTCGCCGCCCTGGACGCGCAGTCCACCACGGCTCCGGTCCAGGTCAGCATCGACGACCTGCGCGCCAAGCGCCTCCCCGTGACCACGCGCCCCCCGACCACCACCAACCCGACGCCCGCACCGACGCCCACCCCGACCGCCGCGCCCACCGCGACCCCGCGGCCGACCGCAGCTCCCACCGCGACGCCGCGGCCGACCGCCGCTCCCACCGGCCCGACCGTCGTCGCCAGCGACACCTTCGACCGCAACGTGACCGGCGGCTGGGGCAACGCCAATCTCGGCGCCGCCTACAGCGTGTACAGCTCCGCGTCGGATTACTCCGTCGGCGGGAGCATGGGCCAGCTGGTCATGCGGCCCGGCGAGGCGCGCATCGCGTCGCTCTCTTCAACGACCATGGGCGACGCCGACCTGAGCTTCCGCTTCGAAGCCGATCGCCTGCCGACCTCCGGCAACGGCTTCGTATACGGCATCGCCAGGCATCTCGCCTCGGGCGCGGAGTACCGCGTCAAGGTCCGTTTCGACGCCAACGGCGCGTTGTTCCTCCAGGCCACCCACGTCACCGGTGGCGTCGAGTCCGGGTTCGGCAGCGAGGTCCGCGTCAGCGGCACGACGCTCACCCCCGGCACCTTCCTGTGGGTTCGCTCGCAGGTCTCCGGCACCAACCCAACCACCCTGCGGATGCGGGTCTGGGCCGACGGCTCGGCCGAGCCCACCACTTGGCAGTACCAGGCCACAGACGCGAATTCGCCCGCTCAGACGGATGGCTCCGTTGGCGTGATGGCCTACCTTTCCTCCGCCACCACCGCCACCGCGGTGAGCCTGTCCTTCGACAACTTCCGCGCCGCCACGCCGACGGGCGACCCCCTGACGGTCGTAGGCACGGAACCCGGACCGGTCACTCCGCCGAGCCCCGGCGCCACCCCGACGCCGACTGCGGTGCCGAACCCCACGCCTGCTCCCACCGCCACACCGGCGCCCACGGCAACGCCCGCACCCACCGCCACGCCCGCCCCCACGGCCACGCCCGCCCCCACGGCCACGCCCGCCCCCACGGCCACGCCGGCACCTGTGCCGAGCGGCTCCTACTACGTGGCCACGACGGGCAGCGACAACAATCCCGGTACCGCGGCAGCCCCGTGGCTGACGCTCCAGAAAGCCGCCAATAGCGTGCCCGCCGGAGCGACGGTCGTGGTCCGGAGCGGCACGTATGCAGGCTTCGACGTGACGCGCTCCGGAACCGCGTCCAACGTGACCGTGTTCATGGGAGATCCCAACGGTTCGATGCCCATCATCGATGGCACGATCGGCGCACGGCTCTACGTGGTCAACGTCAACGGCGCACACGACATCCGAGTCAGCGGCTTCGTCATCACGCACGCCCAGGGCGGCGACTACCTCGGCGCCGGCGTGCTCACCCAGAACAATGCCGCTCGCATCGACATCGCTGGCAACGTCATTCGCGGCAACCACAGCTTCGGCGTGAATGTCTACTCGTCGACGTCCGTCACGGTGCGCGACAACGACATCTCCGGCAACGAAGTCGGCGTCCAGATCCACCTCGGTGGCGACGGCTCGCAGATCCTCGACAACCAGATCCACGACAACGACCAGATGCTGCGCAACACCCCCGGCGGGAACGACGATGCCGGAGCGGTCGGCGTGGTCTTCCTCAAGTCGGACGGCCACGTGCTCGCCAGCGGCAACAGCCTGTGGGGCAACCGCGCGGCGTCCTACGACTACACCTGGGACGGCGGAGCGTTCGAGATCTACGGATCCAGCAACGTGACCATGACCGACAACGTCACCTGGAACAACGACGACATCCTCGAGACGGGAACCGACTCGGGCCTCCCCTGCAACAACAACGTGTTCGCACGCAACGTCTCGTACGGTGCCGCGAGCCAGGGCCGAAGCGCCGGCATGTACCTCCGCTGCGGGACGAACATGGTCGTAGCCAACAACACCTTCGTTGACCTGGACCTGTTCGTGTTCTCCGTCGGCAGCGACTCGGGCACCTACAGCGGAGCGATCAACGGTCTCCGGATCGTCAACAACATCGCCTCGATGCCGGGCACCGGCGCCAAGGTCTTCGGGATCGTCGGCACCTTGCCGACGAGCGTGGTGATCGACAACAACCTGGTCTCCACCACGGGTGTGTATGCCTCGCTGGCAGACGGACGTTCGACCACCAGCGGGTCGACCTTCGCCTCGTGGACCGGCTACCAGGCGCACGGCATCAGCGCCGGAGCGCAGTTCGTCTCGGCGTCGGGACGCGACTACCGCCTGACCCAGGGTTCGCCGGCGGTGGACTCAGGCATGACGGTCGCGGGCATCACGGATGCCTGGTCGGGCTCCGGGCCTGACATCGGCCGCTACGAGAGCAAGTGATCCACCGCGCCACGTCGTGAGCTGCCAGCGCCTGGCAGCAACGCAGTCACAGGCGGCCGGCTCATGCCGGCCGCTCTTGATTCGCCCATCAGCAGGCTGGCCGGCAAGGCCATGGTGCCGGCGGGCGACAGGACACGGCGCAAGGTCATGGACAGCACCGGTACGGATGGGGTACATCACAGGGCACGCCGCTTATCGCTTTGGTGCGACCGCCGCTCTAGGGCGAACGGTCGTGCCATCTTCAGGAAGCGCCCCCGTCCGAGCAGCGGGGGCGCTTCCCTGTCCACCGCCTGGGGGAGGACCGGAGCGGATCGGCTGCCAGGGCGTCGATCGACGCCCGCGGGAAGGCGCTGATGGGAGAATCGGGGCGTGCAGAAGACGTTGCCACGGATCGCGCTGATCACGCCGCGCTACCGGCCTGCCATCGGCGGCATCGAGCGGCATGTCGAGCGAGTCGCAACCGGCCTGCTGTCGCGCGGCTACGAGGTGGACGTCCTGGCGACGGATCCCTCGGGCAAGCTGCCGCCCGTGGAGTCGCTGGACGGGGTGACGGTCCGTCGCTTCCCGACCCTGCTGGACGACGCCACGTACTTCGTCTCGCCCCGGCTGCTGCGCTGGCTGTGGGCGAATGCCGATCGCTACGCACTGCTGCACGCCCACAACTACCAGACGCTCATGCCGGTGATCGGCTGGCAGACGGCCCGGCACCACCGCCTGCCTTTGGTGGTGACGCCCCACTACCACGGCACCGGCCATACGCCGTTCCGGGCCATCCTCCATGTGCCGTACCGGCCCATCGGCAGCCGCGCGATGCGGGCCGCGGACGTGGTGATCGCCAACTCGCTGGCGGAGGCCGGTTGGATCGAGCGGGACTTTGGCGTGACGCCGAGGTTCATCCCCAACGGCGTCGACGTGCCCGGGTCGGAGGTGACGGCGCCAGACATGGACCCGCGGGAGGTCAGCCTGCTCGCGGTTGGCCGGCTGGAGCGCTACAAGCAGGTGCAGCGCATTGTCACGGCGCTCCCGTATCTGCCGGCCGAACAGGTTCTCACGGTGATCGGCGAGGGCCCTGCGATGGCCGAGGTGGAGCAGGAGGCAATCCGGCTGGGCGTCTCGGACCGCGTGCGCATGAGAGGCCACGTGTCCGCGGCCGCTCTTGCCGGCCACTACGCCCGCGCGGACCTGTTCGTCTCCCTCTCCCGTGAGGAGAGTTTCGGAATGACGCTCCTGGAGGCCGCCGCCGCTGGGGCACCGGTGCTGGCCAGTGACATCCCGGCGCATCGCGAGATCAAGGAGTACGCCGGGCCGGGCCGCATCGCCCTGGTTCCGGCAGAGACGGCAAGCGGTCCGCTGGCCGCGGCCATGCAAGCCCAGCGTTCGGTCGGGAAGTCGGTCGATCGGGCCGGCTGGCACCTGCCCACCTGGGAGGCGAACGCGGACGCGGTGGCCGCGATCTACCGGCACATCGCCGAGTCGAGGCCGTCGCAGGCCTGAGTCCCGGTCAGCCCCCGGGTACGAACTGGACGCCCGGATCGCTCAGACCGATCCACGTCCCCGCGTACGGGCCGCTGATGATCTGGAGCAGCTGGATCGAGGCGTTGGGATGGGAGAAGGTCGGATACCGGAAGCTCTGCGGAGCGTCCGCCCTGGCCGCGAAACGCGACGACGCGTGAACCCTGTGGAACCCCGTGACCATGTCCCCTGCCACGTCGTAGGCAAGGAAGGTCGACGGCACGGAGACCCGGCCGGCCTGGGGCGGTGTGGGCTCCGGCGTGGGCGTGGGAGTCGGCGTCGGCTCGACGCTGGGTGTGGGCTTGGGAGTCGGGGTCGGCTGCGGCGGTGGGCTGGGAGTGGCCTCCGGCGTCGGTCCGGGGCTCCCCGTGGTTCGTGGGGTTGGAGAGGCGGCCGGCGCGCTCGGGGCCGGTGTGGCCGTCTGGACGGAGGTAGGCGATGGGGAGGGAGGACTTGGCGTGAAGGCAGCCCGGGTCGGGAGCACGCTGGGTTCGGGCGTCGGGACGACTCCGGTCACGGGTGGAGTGGCGGCCGGATGCGTCGGACTGGTCAGGTCGGCGACGCGCAGGACGGCCGCAATCGAGAAGGCGATGATCATCACCACGACCAGCTTGGAGACGACGGGCACGATGCGCTTGCCCGCGGGCCAGCTCCCGGCTCGCAGGACCTCCAGCAGGACAAGGAGTACCAGCAGGAGAAGCGACCAGAGGCTGCCGACGAGCAGGACGCGGTCGTCACCGGAGAGGGCAGGCATGAAGGCGGGTTGGAGCCCCTTGAGCGGCCGATCGACGCTCGGATCGGCACCCTGACGGAATTGGTCCCTGGCGCACGCGGCTGCCGGAGCAGGCCGAGCATAGCGGCAGTTTCCTGTGCGACGGCGTCCGACGCCCAGCAACGTTGACGGGGGTCAACGCAACGACCTGATCTTCGTTGACTCGCGGTTTGGCGGTGGCCATCCTGCAGTACCGGGTCCCATGGCCCGATAGTCGTGCTCGGCGGCGCACACAGAGGATTCACCATGTCCCTTTCGGTCAGGCAGATCAAGGTTGCCGTGTGCGTCGTGCTGGCGGCCGTGGCATTCGCCGGCGCCAGCAGCGATTCCCTGGCCGCCCCCGCGGCCACGCAGAGCGGCGGCGGGCCGCGCCTGACGATGGTTGGACCGACGCGAGCCGGGGTCGGCCAGCCGTTCACGGTCACGCTCATCGCACGTGGCGCAACCGATCTTGCCGGCTATGAGGCCACCCTGCGCTTCGATCCGAAGGCACTGGTCTTCGGCGGTGCCGAGCAGCGTGATCTGGGCCTCGCCAGCACCGGACGCGGCGTCGAGTCGCTCGGCCCCGTGGAACGCCCGGACGGCGTGGTCATCGGTGCCTGGAGCTGCGCGACCCCCGATTGCGTCACGCGCGCCGGCCGGCGCGCCACCCGCGGTCCGAAGGGAACGGTGGTCGTGGCCCACCTCTCGTTCACCACGCTCAAGGCCGGCGCCATCAAGCTCTCCATCGACAGGGTCGTGCTCGTGAACAGCCACGGCCAGCAGATCAAGGCCTCCACGACCGCCGGTGAGCTGGGGATCTCCAGCGCGCGCCAGGGCAAGTCAGCGGCCGGAACACGGACGTTCGCCGTGCCCGCGCTGCGTCCCGATGGCAGGGCCAGGCTGGCCGGCACCGCGGGACACTCGCCAGACATCAACGGGGATGGGCTGGTCACCCACGCCGACGTCATGGAAGCCTCGATCGCGTGGGTGCGCGCCCGTGAGACCTCGTCCATCTGCGGCGCCGCGGCTCGAACCGTGGACGTGAACGGCGACGGGTGCGTGGACGTTGTGGACGCCCAGCGAGTGGCCAACGCGTTCGCGCGTCGCGGCGCTCACGCCACCCCGACCGGAGTCCGCGGGTCGGTCCCGGGCTCGATTCCCGGCGGTGGGCCGATCGTGGTCAACTCGATCGGAGACGCGGTGGATGCCACGCCGGGCGACGGCGTATGCCGCACCGCGAACGGCGACTGCACCTTGCGGGCGGCGATCACCGAGGCAAACCGCGACGCCGGCCCCGACGAGATCGACTTCGCGATCCCGGGCGCTGGCGTGCACACGATCACGCTGGCCAGTCCCCTGCCGACACTCTCGGACGAGACGGGCGGCACCACGATCGACGGATACACCCAGGCCGGCGCCGCGGTCAACACGGCCGCCCAGGCCGACAACGCACAGCTCATGGTCCAGCTCACCGGAACGACGGACATCGACGCCATCACCATCACCTCGGCCGGCAACGTGATCCGCGGCCTGGCCATCTTCAACCTCCATCGCGGCTTCTGGCTCACCGGCGCGGGCGCCCAGAACAACGTGATCAGCGGATCGTTCATCGGCGAGAACGCGGCCGGCAGCTATCAGCCCCCGGCGTTCGTGAACAGCGCCAACGGGGTGAGCCTCAATCTCGGCGCCGCGTCCAATACGGTGGGGCTGGCCACCCTCGCCGGCCGCAACGTCATCAGCGGCAACGGCCAGAACGGCATCTGGTTCTACGACGAAGGCACCGATCACAACCAGATCCTCAACGCCATCATCGGGCTCTCGCCGGACGGCACGACTGCGCGCAGCAACGCGGGCCACGGCCTGGACGTGAACGCCATCGCCTCCTACAACACCATCGGCGGATCAGGAGACCTCCAGCGCAACGTCATCAGCGGCAACGGCAGCGAGGGCATCGAGTTCTCGCACAACCGCATGACCAATGAGAACCGCGCCGTCAACAACTTCATCGGAACCGACCTCACCGGAGAGGCATCGCCCGCGTACGCCGCCAACGGCGCGGCGGGCATCCACTTCGAGGACGGCGTCACGGAGAACTCGGCGATCGGCAACACGATCGCCAATAGCGGCTGCAACAACTATTCCGGCAACATCGCGATCGAGACATCGTCCGACGGCAACGTGATCAAGGGCAACCACATCGGCATCTCGGTCGGCGGCCATCCACTCGCCAGTTGCCTGTGGGGCGTGGTGCTCCGCACGGGTGCGACCCGCAACCAGATCGGCCCGGGCAACGAGATCGCCAACAACCCCATCGGGGTCTGGGTGGACGGTGACAGCACCGACCAGAACACCATCAGCCGCAACTCCATGCACGACAACGGCAGCCTGGGCATCGACCTCAGCCCGCTTGGCGCGACCGCGAACGATGCCAACGACGCCGACACGGGCCCCGACCAGGGGCTCAACACGCCGGTCATCGCCCATGCGGGAACGTTGTCGGTCGCAGGCTCGGCCTGCGCGGCGTGCCGCGTGGAGCTCTTCCGCACCGGCGGAGCCGCCGGCGCGCACGGCGACGGCCGCGAGTACCTGCTCGCCGTCACGACCAGCAGTTCCGGCGCGTTCAACATCGGCGTCCCGGGGCTCAACGCAGGCGACGTGGTCACCGCGACCGCGACCGATGCGGACGGCAACACCTCCGAGTACGCCGCCAACGTGGCCGTGGTCGCCGATACCGGTGGAACGGTCACCGTGGCCGCAGACGCCTTCGGGCGGACCACCGCGAACGCCTGGGGCAGCGCCGACACGGGCGGGGCATGGACGGCCAGCTTCGGCAGCGCCAGCGACTACCAGGTGGCCGCGGGTGCGGGCAGCATGCGTTTCACCGGCGCGGTCCAGAACCGGGCCGAGATGCTCAACGGCGCCTCCGCGCAGGACGTCGACATGCGCGTCACCGTCTCCATCGACAAGCCCGCCGCTGGCGGCACGCAATGGGTCTACGCGGTTCTGCGCCACCAGGGTGCCGGCACGGACGAGTACCGCGCCAAGCTGCGCTACGACACGGCCGGCAAGGTGGGGCTCAACGTCTCGCGCGTCGTCGGCGGTGTGGAGCAGGACATCGGCACCTTCGTGATCGTGCCCGTGGCCCAGGGCGTCCCCGTCCAATTGCGGGCCTTTGTCAGTGGTACCAACCCGACCACCCTGCGCCTGAAGGCATGGGCCGTGGGAACCACGGAGCCGGCCGATTGGCAGCTGGTGGTCACCGACGCCACACCGTCCCTCCAGGGAGCCGGGACGGTTGGGCTGCGAGGCTACCTGGGCAACGGGACCACGAATGCACCGGTGACCTACAGCTTCGATGACTACTCGGTCACCACGCCCGGCGCAGGCAGCCCTCCGCCTCCGCCGCCTCCCCCGCCCGATCCCACGGACTACGCCAACGACACGTTCTCGCGGGTGACCACGGACACCTGGGGACGCGCGGACTGGGGTGGCGTGTGGGCGGTCTCCACCAACGCGCCGGACTACGACACCGACGGCGGCCGGGGCACCATGCTGCTCAGCGCGCCGGGCATGAACCGGGCGGCCTACCTGGCCGGCGTCTCCGCCACCGACGTTGACCTTACGTACCGCTTCAGCGCCAACTCGGCCGCCACGGGCAGCGGGCTCTACGTCTACAGCGCCGCCCGCCGGGTCAGTGGCGGCACCGAGTACCGGATCAAGGTCAGGATCACCGCCACTGGCGCCGTCTACATCCAGGCCACGCGCGTCATCCGCAACGTCGAGACGTCCCTGGGTGCAGGCCCGGAGACGCTCGTCAGCGGTCTCACGTTCGTGCCCGGCAAGGACCTCATGATGCACGCCCAGGTGACCGGCACGTCCCCAACTACCATCAAGATGCGCGTCTGGTCAGGCGATGGCACCGAGCCGACCACGTGGCAATGGACCGGCACCGACTCCACTGCGGCCCTCCAGGCGCCGGGAGCCGTCGGCCTGCGAAGCTACCTGTCGGGCAACGCCACGCACGGAGTCCTGGTCAGCCTGGATAACTTCCGGGTGATCGCGCCCTGACCGCCAGAATTGGCAGGATCTCAGTGGCGTCCCGCAGGCGGCGGGCCGGAAGTACGGAGAACCCGATGACCCAGACCGCGTCGCGGCCAGCGAGCTCGCGTCCGTCCGAATCGCCCGACCCTCTCGTGCACCAGTTGTACGTCATCGGCGGCCAGCAGCGGCGCCCCCGTCCGATTCGGGCCGACGTCATGGAAGGCGACTGGTACGAGTACAACGAAGGGATCGCGCTGAAGATCGACATCGCGACTGCGCGCATCGACGTGGTCGCGGAGTACGAGACCCCCGAGGGTGCCCGGCCCCTGGAGAACCCGGCCATCCTGTACAAGTCGGGCAGCCTCGTCGGCGACCGGCTCTACGCCACCACGCAGACGGAGGTCCTGGTCTACCGCATGCCCTCATGGGAGCTCGAGACCAGGCTCTCGCTGCCGTTCTTCAACGACGTCCATCACGCTCGGCCAACCGCCCGAGGCACCATCCTGGTGGCCGTGACCGGCCTTGACATGGTCGCCGAGGTGACCCTGGACGGAGACGTGGTCAACGAGTGGAACGTGCTGGAGCCCGGCGCCGGCGTCTGGGGCGGCCGCTTCTCGAAGGACGTGGACTACCGGCTGGTGCCGACGACCAAGCCCCACCTCGCGCATCCCAACCATGTCTTCCTGATCGGTGACGAACCCTGGGCGACGCGCTTCCACCAGAAGGACGCCATCTCGCTCCTGGATCCGAGTCGGCGGATCGACATCGGCGTGGAGCGACTGCATGACGGGGTCGTCTACGGCGATCGCGTCTACTTCACGTCCGTCGACGGGCGCGTGGTCATCGCGGACACCCGCACGCTCAAGGTCGTGGAGGTCATCAACCTCGGCTCCATGCACGAACCGGACACCCTGCTCGGCTGGTGCCGCGGCCTCCTGCTCGACGGCGACCGCCTGTGGATTGGCTTCTCGCGCATCCGGCCCACGGCATTCCGTGAGAACGTTGCCTGGGTGAGCCGCGGTTTCCGGCGCTCCATGGCCACGCACGTGGCGTGCTACGACCTTCGCGAGCGCCGCCTGGTCAGTGAGATCAAGACCGAGGACGCCGGCCTCAACGCCGTGTTCGGGATCTTCGCCGCCGGCTGATCGCCGGCGCCGTCCCGGCGCCCAGGACGGAGCTCAGGAAGCGGGCTCGGGAGCCGGACCGCCCGCCACGCCGCCGGCGGACGCACGGCTGATCATCGGTCGCAGGAAGCCGATCCCCAGCACGATCGCCACCAGCGTCTGTGACGCCAGCCAGGCCAGCGGGACCCCGTTGATGCCCAACGGCCCGATCAGCACCGCGCTGCCGGCCAGCGTCAGGATGGCCAGGACCGCCTGGACCACCAGGATCTCGCGGGCACGGCCGCGGATGCGGGACGTGGCCATGAACAGCGTGTTCACCGCGACCGGGATGACGGCAAGGGCCAGCAGCCGCAGCGCGACCGTGCCGGCTGCCGAGTAGTCGGGGCCGAAGATATGCAGGATCCACTCCGCGAAGATGACGATGACGGCGACCAGCGGCAGGAGCAGCAGCGCCATGTGAATGCCTGCCTTGCGCACCTCGGTGGCCAGATCGCCGCCCGAGTGGACCGTTTCAACGGTCAGCGACGCGCACAGGTTGATGGGCAGCAGGTTGAGTGAGGTCGCGATGGTCCACACGATCGCGAAGTAGGCGCCGTTGCGCGCGCCCAGGTAGAGCAGGATCAGCACCGGCAGCAGCGACTGTACGGCGAGCGTGAACATGGCACCCACGTAGTCCGCGGCCACGAAGTTCAGCAGCCGGCGGCCGCGCAGCTGCGGCCCGCGTCCACTCCGCGCGGCGACGTGGGCCGGAATCCAGCGCCAGGCCAGCACCGCGGTGACCACCGCTACCAGGGCGAACATGGGCACGAACCACGAGACGACGATGCCGAGCGCCGGCAGCGTGACCGCGAAGACCAGCAGCAGCACGATCTTGGCCGCGCTGTAGAACCCGTTCTCGACCGGCACCCAGACGGTGCGCCGCAACCCTGCCAGGACACCGTCCTGGAGGTTGAAGATGCTGGACGCCATGGTCCCGAGCGTGAGGAACAGCACACCACCGATGGTCGGCAGGCCGGCCAGCGCAAGCGTCGAGCTGCCCGAGATCGCCATCCCGCTGAACACCACCAACGCGACCACGAAGGTGATCGCCAGCGTGAGCGCATAGGCCAGCCAGATCAGGCGCGGGGTGCGCTCGCCTGCCGACGGCACCAGGCGCAGGAGGGCCATGCGCAGGTTGAGCTGAGAGATGCCGGTCAGGAACATCACCGTGGAGATGACGGCCGCACTGACGCCCACGTCCTCCACCCGGTACAGGTGGGCGGCAAGACTCCAGTACACCACGCCGAGGCCCGACGACAGGATGTTGCTGATCATCAGCGCGTAGGCGTTCAGGTACAGCGGCGTTCGGAAATGCCCGATCGCCGATTGCATCAACGGCCGTGTCCTCACGCCAGCGTGTCCAGGAACCGAGCGACGTCCTCTGCCGTGCGGCAATGGGCCAGCCGGTCGCCATGGCGCTCGAGGAGAAGGCGCGTGTGCGCACGCGACTCGGCGAGCTGCTTGGCATGCTCCGCCGTGACCTCTGGGCTGGCCACGTCTTCGTAGTAGTGGTGGCTCTCGCGAATCGCCGCCGCCAGGGCTCGCAACTGTCGCCCGTAGTCGCCGAAACGGGTGAAGCGCTCCTTGATCGGGCGTCGCCGCATCTCCCGGATCGCGCCTGCCGCAAACCGGCCGGCAACCCGGCGCGTGGCGCTCGGCCAGGTGAGGAAGTCCAACCAGACGATGACGTCCGCGGTTTCCAGGAGTTCTTCCGTCCAGCCCAGGTGCACGCCCTCGGTGATCCAGCGATCCATCGCCACGACCGAGCGCACCATCCGCGTCCGCTCATCCACGTCGCGCAACGGCCCGACGCCGCCACCCACGCGCGCGACCTCATCGAGATGGAACACCGGGGCCCCGGTCAGGGCACTGACCTCCAGCGACAGCCTGGTCTTTCCGCTGCCCGGCCCGCCCACGATGTGGATCCGCTTCGGATGGATGGGTCGGGGGCCCGGATTGCCGGTTTCCCCGCACTCCTCTTCCTGGCGTGGCGCCCGCGTCCGTTCCGGCACGGCCATGACAGCCGCCGACAGGCCGACACCCGCGGGTGCCGGTTCATGTCCAGATGACCTGTCGTCCGACGCGCCGAGCACGGCCTCGCCGGAAGCCGTCAAGCTGAGAGCACGCGTCGCGCGGTGCAGCTTCACGCTGCCATCACCCGGTCGTAGAACGATTCGAACCGCGCCGCGACGCCGTCCGGGGTGAACTCGGACACCGAGTCGCGTGCGTTTCGGCCAAGCCGCTCGCGCAGTTCGCGATCGTCGATCAGGCACGCCATGGCTTCCGCGAGCGCGCGGGCATCGCCCGCAGGAACCAGCAACCCATTTACGCCGCTCGTGACCATGTCGGGATTGCCACCCACCTCTGTCGCCACGACCGGACGGCCGCGCGTCATGGGCTCTCGCACGACGCCGGGGAGCGGATCGGGCCAGATGGACGGCGCCACGCCGAACAGGCTGCGTTCCCAGGCCGCCATGACCACGGCATGCGGCGCACTCTCGATCACGGTGATGCCGTCGGGAAAAGACGGCGTGTCCGGGTGCCGCACACCGATGACCACCAGCGGAGGCACAGGCTGCGCCAGTGGCACGCGCCCGGCGCGAAGCAGCTCGTACGCGGCAAGAAGCACGTTCAGGCCCTTGTATGGCTGGAGCGCCCCGACGAACAGGATGAAAGGTTCGTGCGGCAAGGCCTCCAGCCGGCCGGCGTCCTCGGGCGCCGGAGCGGCAGCCAGCGACGCCGGGACGATATCGGGGATGCGCTCCAGGACCGGCTCCCAGCCCTCCCTTGGAGCGTGGTGCAACGCCGACGGAAGGGCCACGACACCGGCATCACCGGCATCACCCGCATCCCGCAGGAGGTCGCGGCGAACGATCCGCTCGACGAACCGGCTGACGCTGTGGATGCCGCGGACGTGGCGTCGGAGCAGCGGCCGGCCCGTCATGACGCCTGCCACGGCAATCAGGGCACGCGGCGCTCCGTAGTGCCGCCCGGCGCAATCGAGGCACTTGCCCAGCGACGGCCCGTCACAGGTCACTCGGTCATGCCACAGCAGGCTGCGGGTGGCGCAGCTGTAGCCGTAGTCGCGAACCGACAGGACCAGCGGCGCCGGGTTGCCCTCCAGGGCGGCAGCGCAGGAGTACGCGATCCAGCCATTGGCATTGACGACCTCCGGGCGAAGCTCGTCGTAGAGCCTCCGGAGGGCGGGGACCAGGACGGGGTCCGGGAGCGGGGGCACGAACCGCCGGTCCGCCGTACCCGGCACGTGCGCCGACAGTGCCGGCAGCCGCCTGATCGCGACGCCGTCCACCAGGTCTTCACCGGCCTGGCCGGGCTGCCTGATGGTCGCTACGTGGACGTCGTGGCCACGGCCCTGGAGCGCGGTCGCGAGCAGCTGCACCTGGCGTTCGGCTCCGCCCAGCACCGGATGGAAGAAGTCGGCGGCGAGCAGGATGCGAGTCACGGTACCGGGACGGTGATCCGCACGGTCCGAAAGGCTTGTGAATCACCTTCATGGAACAGTGCGGCCGTGACCACCCGCGTGTGCGCCTGCGCGCCGGCGACACGGCCGGCCGACGGGCCGGGCGTCGGAGACGCCGCCACAGGCAGGTTCACCACGACCTCGGTCTGCTGGCCGTCCGCCAGGCTGACGCTGTCCTCCGGCCGTAGCTGGACGCCATCGACCGCAACCTGAACCTGGTAGCTCTCCTGGCTGCCCTCGTGGTTGGAGACCCCCACGCGCACGGCGCCGGGAGGATCCTCCAGCATCCAGAACTCCGCGAAACCATCGTGTGGCTGGCTGTCCACACCGATGCGCGCCACGCCAAGCGCCACGACCACCAGGACGACCGCGACCGCGACCATGGCCTGCTGGAAACGCGGGATGCGGGGCGCCGCCTGACGCGAGGGGGCTGGCGAGCCGGCCGGCGCATCGGCTGGCGTGCCATCGGCCCGTGGCGCGGTCACGCTGTCTGTCGCGGCGTCCGTCTCGACGTCGCTGGCCGCTTCAGTGGCGGTGTCGCGATCCCGGGTCGTGGCCGGGCTGCCATGCCATTCCCGCCAGGTGAAGCGCACCCAGCCGACGATCGCCGCGACCAGCGTCGCGCCGCCGAGGAGCACGCCCCACCCGGAGGCAGTGAGCCCGTCCGCAGTGCCATTGAGGACGAAGCCGCCGAGGATGCTGAGGCTCAGGCTGAGCCCGATCACGAACGCGATCGTGGTCGGAACGTCCAGGCTTCCGCTCGTGAACAGGGCCCGTTGGAGGGCAAATCCGGGCAACACCAGGACGAGCAGCAATCCGGCCGCGATCGAGAGCGGAGCGGGAACGCCGGACGTGGCAAGCAGCGCACCGCACAGCGGCCCCAGGCAGATGAGCGCCAGGAACACCAGTCGGTCGCGATGGCTCACGGCTGCCGCCCCAGGACCAGCGGCTGGACGTTGAAGATCTGGATCGCACCGCTGTCGTAGATGCGGTCAACGCCGTCCGTGACATCCCACTTGGCCAGATCCTGGACAGGCATCGGCGACAGCCACGGCCCGAGGAGATCCGTTTCGCCGCGCTCCAGGTAGACGCCGACGTAGGGCACCGACTGGGTGAGGCGTTGATCGACTTCCACGTATTGCGTCAGCACCGTGCGCATGTCCTTGAGGTCGTCGGCATTCAGCATCGGTGTGAAGTAGATGTTCTGGAGATTCACGCGATCACCCACCGTGGTCAGCGCAGTCTGCGCGCCATAGGTCGCCATGAGGTTCCGGTTGGTCCGGTCGGCCAGGATCCGCTGCCCGGGGCCGACCTCCGTACCCATGAATTCGGCCGCTGCGAGGCCGATCGGCTCCACGGAGCGGGGATCGGCACCCACGAGGTACGGGCCGGGCAGGCGTGCCCAGAAGGGCAGGCCCAGGATGATCCCGCCAACGAACGTGGCCGCGATCGCCGAGAGCACCAGTGCTCGCCCCCGGCCACGCAGCCGCGGCAGGCCAACCAGATACAGCGCTGCGACGGCGGCCACGACGCCAACGCCGATGAAGGTGAACTCGGTCGATCGCGCCGCCAGCTCCGCTCCCCGCGCGGTCAGGCGACCGATCAGGGAAGCGGGGTAAACGAGCGCAACCAGGCACAGGCTCGCGACCGCGGCGCGACGCACCCCGAAACGCAACAGCACCAGGCCACCGATGGCAATCCCGAGCAGCAATGCCGCCACCGAAGCGTAGGCGACGAGCTGCTCCCAGACCGGCGCCTGGAAGCCGCTCGAACTGAACAGCTCGCGGCTGCCTTCGTCTCCGGCGACCAGGGCCACGACCTGGTTCAGTGCCCCACCCAGGGCGGGGCCCAGGTAGCCGACCGTGATGCTGGCGATGTACAGGATCCAGGTGATGGTGGCGATGATGACCATCAGCGTCGGCCCGACGACGCCCAGCCCCCGTCGCGTTTCGCGCATCGGCTCGGAGTCATCCGCATCCTCGGAAAGACGCTCGCGGCCGGCCACCTGCTTTCCTGCGGCAGAACGCCGCCGCCTGATGAGCGCCAGGGCCGGACCGCTGACGGCCCAGGCCAGCAGGAACATTGCCAATGCGATCGAGGTGATGTGATGGGTCACCACGACAGCGCCGATGCCGAGCGCGATGGTCAACGTGAGCGCAACGCCATTGCGGCGCGAACGATCACGCGCCCGAACCGCCAGCAGGATGAAGACAGCCAGTGGCAGGGCCAGCGATTCGTAGCCGAACTGCGCATCGAAGAAGACGTAGTTGGGATTCGCCATGTAGATCAGGGATGCGACGCCTGCAACGCGGGCGGAGAAGCCGGCACGCTCGACGAACAGGAACAGCGCCAGCGAGAACAGCACGCGTCCCGCCGCAACGACGATGACGCCGGCCTCCCAAACCGGCAGTCCAGCTTTGACCAGGGCGGAGGTGACGATCTCCAGGCCCGGGTAGTAGGGGCTGACCGGCAGGAGGTTGTTGTGCACGAACAGGTGATCCGTGCGCAGGATGTCGTTCAGGGTCACCCAGTGGACGAACTCGTCGAAGAGCGAGAACGAGCCAGGCGACTGCAGCAGCTTCACGATGTACAGCCCGGCACCGAGCATGACCACCAGGGCGATTCGCTCGAGGCGCGAGGCGCCGCCGCCGAGCAGTCTGCCTGCCACGGGCAGCACGATGATCATCAGGCCGAGCCAGAAGAGGAGCGGTGCGTTCGGGACGCCGAGGCGGCTCAGCGTGTCGGCGAGGGCGATCAGCAGCAGCCCGGCCGAACCGGCCAGCGCGATCGGTGGCAGCAGGCCAAGCCGGGACGCGGCAGATGCGGTCGCGACAGCGTCGAGGGCGCGCCCCCACAGTGTCGCGGCCATCGGCAGGCGCGACGCGAACACGGACTGCTTCCCCACTGTCACCCTGCGCCCTCCACCTCGGCGTAGCCGTCGGGCGCAGCAGGCTCTCCCTCCAGCCGCCGGGTGAGCGCCAGATAGCGAGCGGCGGTCGCTGCCCACGAGTAGGGATTGCTGAACCGGCGACCGCGCGACGCAGGCAGGAGGCGCAGCTGCGCGGCGATGGCGGCCGGATCGTGGGCCGGGACCAGGCGGAGGCCAGCGTAATCGCCGGCGGCCTCGGCGTTGCCACCGATATTCGTGATCACGATCGGCAGGCCATAGGCGATGGCCACGTGGAGCGGTCCGCTGATCGAGGAGCGGTGGTACGGCAGCACCACGGCATCCGCACCGCTGAGGTAACCGTCGAGCTCCTGGTCTCGGACGTAGCGATTGACGAACGTGATCCGGTCTCGCCAGCGGCTGGCTGCGATCTTTTCCTCGGGTAGCGTCCAGCCCTCCCAGGTCTCGCCCACCACCGTCAGCCAGAACCCCTGGACTTCGTCCGCACTCAGCTGGTCGAACGCGTCGATCAGGTCCTCCAGCCCCTTGTACGGGCGGATGACGCCGAAGAACAGCACGTTGACCGTATCTGCCGGGGCCTGCCGGAGCGGCTCGTGCGCCTCCGCATGCGAGCCGGCGTAGTGATCGAAGGGACCAAGGCGCACCAGCTCCACCGGTCGGCGGCCGAGCCGGTAGTGGGACGTCAGGAGATCGCGATCGAAGTCCGAGTGGACCACGAACGCATCGGCCAGGCGCACGACCATGGAACCGATCAGCGCGGTGTACGGCTTGACCAGCGGAAGGCGCAGCTCACCGGTGTCGAGCACCTCGTGGAACTCGATGACCACCTTGGTGCCTCGCAGCCGCGCCAGGAGGCTGAGGGCCAGGTACGAGTGCAGCACGGTCCCCGACCACCACTGGAGCACCATGACGTCGGGCCGCTCGCGCAGGAAGAAGCGGACGGCGCGAAGCATGCTGGGCAACCAGTACCAGTCGACGCCGTCGAATGCGCGGACACGCGGGTCGCGCTCGAGGTCGGTCAGGTCGGCGCCCACGCGCGATCGGCCGGGATAGAAGCGAGTGGGCAGCAACTGGCGCATGGTCAGCAGCGAGGCATGCGCTCCTGCCGCCGCCAGTGCGTTCGCGAGCCGCAGCGTGTAGACGCTGATGCCGGAGAGGAAGCGCGTGCCCGAGCCAACCACCAGGATGCGGGGCTGTCCAGGCGTCGTATCGCTCATTGCAGGTTCATTGCGTACGGGGACCTTGTGCGCGGGCAAGCTCGTGCGCAGCAACGGGACAAACGCCGATGGGCGCGGACAACGCCGATGCCCGACGGCGTTGCTTGCGGGCGAGTATGCGATGGCGAGGAGCGGGTCGCCCCCGCTACCGAAGTACCAGTCGTCGACCGGGATGATGGCGTCGAGCAGGCGCCATTTCTGACCGGCCGACACGTGTTCCGTGCCCGGCCGAGCGAGAGCCGGTCACATCAGGTCATGGCATCCAAAGGGTGCGCGGCGTCGTGGCTGGGAGCCTAACGATTGAGCGCGGACTCCGTGGACATGTGGTCCATCGACGAGGCGTCGGAGAAGACCGGCTCGGCCCAGGAGATTGACTCGTTCCGATCGATCAGCACGGGAGTCAGTTCCTGGGAGATGGGCATGATGGTGGCCAACCGAGCTGGCGTGACGTTCCGGATGGCATCAGGGTTCTTGCGGGCGCGCTCGCGGAAGATGGTCTTGAGCACGCGGATCCCGTCCGGGATGGTGCGCAGGCGGCCGACACCGTAGACGCGCGCATGCTCGAAACTGGGAACCTCGGCGACCGTGAGGCCGGCGCGCAGGGCGCGGACGTTCATCATGGTCTCAATCTCGAAGCCGCTGCCGTCCAGCTCCAGGATCGGCACGACCCAGGCCCAGAAGGCGTTGTAGCCGTAGCAGAGGTCCGTGTACCCGCCGCCGAAGAGGAGGCGGACCATGGCGACGAATGCGCCGTTGCCCATCTTGCGATGCCGGGGCATGTCGGACGTGCCGCCACCCTGCATGAAGCGCGAGCCCTTGACGAAGTCGGCACCCTTGGTGAGCTTCTGCACGAACGCCGGGATCTCGCGCGGATCGGTGGAGCCGTCCGCATCGAGCATGACGATGATGTCGCCGCGCGCGGCAGCGAAGCCGGTCCGCAGCGCGGAGCCCTTGCCCTTGCCGTGCTGGGGGACGATCCGGATGTTCGGAAGGAGGCGCTGGGCGACTGCGACGGTGTCGTCCGTCGAATGGCCGTCGACCAGGATCACTTCGTCAACGTAGTCCGGGATGAGCGGGAGGACGTGGGGAAGGTTCTCGGCCTCGTTCATGGCCGGGACGATGACACTGATCGTTGGCGAGTTGGCGGAGTATGCCACGCGAAGACCCCTCAGACACTGCTCGCCTGGGCACTCGGAACCCAGCTGGATCGTCGGGTTTGATGTGCTCGTCCCCCGAAACTTCTGCGCCGACCGCCTTGGGAAGCGGTCGTCCTGGGTGCGCTTGGGCTCCGGGGCCATCGGTCACCGAACGGTCAGTTCAAGCTAGTACCTGGGTACTGGGGGGGTCAAGGACTGAACGTGCTGAAGCGGTGCGCGCTGGCACACCTGATTTGGTCGGGTGCGTTCTTGTGCAGTGCCCACCGTACGCGAGTCCCATGCCTGCGTTCGGCGCCAGGCTGCCGTGCGGGCGCACTCGCCGTTGCACAGTCCGATGTCGATGGTGTCGTCCGTGAACGCCCTGGGCTATTGCGACGCCTGG
>CAZENL010000001.1:66238-67484 GCA_964513505.1 uncultured Anaerolineaceae bacterium | reverse complement strand
CAGTCCGATGTCGATGGTGTCGTCCGTGAACGCCCTGGGCTATTGCGACGCCTGGCTCCGGATCGTTGGAGTGAGTATGGCCGCTCGTTGAGCCACGCAATGTCGGCCGGATCGACATTCATGGCCGGATCCAGGCCAGTCCTCGCGTCAGTTCACCGTTCGGAGGCTCTGCACCGGTCACCGGTCAGGCGCGACGCCCACGTATGACGATGCCATCGACATCCGGCGACGCGCCGTGGCTGGCTCGCCGAACTCAGCCCAGTCGTGAACCAAACAGCGCCGATCCATCCACGCGCACCCAGATGAGTGCCGGGTCCAGCGGCATTCGGCGAGGTCCCCTGAGAGCCTCGAGCCAGAGCCGGGACGAGCCCGGAAAGCGGGCCCGAAAGACATGCTGGTGTTCAGACACGAGCCTGCGGTTGCGAACGGTGGCGCGTACCACCCAGCAACCGCCCACCGTGGGCAACTCGGGGTCCACGACGTTCGACGCCATTCTGGCGATGGCCAATGCCTCCAGTGCCGCGCGGCGCCGATCCCACTCGCGTAGCGAGGCCCCAACGTCCATGAACCAGTCCCACACCTCGACGATCGCCCACTCCGACCCACGCGTAAGCAGGACGTCAGCCGCCCGCGAGGTGCCCGCCTGACGGTCGAGCTCGGCTTCGGGGAGTCCTCGCCATCCTCCGGCCGACGCAACGCTGAGCACCAGCTCCTGGTGTCTCAGGTGCACCGCGTCCCGCGGCTGGTCCGCTGCGCTGGTCGCCGCGACGTACGTTCGGAGCTCTCCACCGACAGCCTTCGCGGCGCGGCTCAACGTCCGTAGCGAAGTGCCGCTCGCGTGGCCGTTCTCGAGCGTGGTGTAGGTCGTCCTGGGCATGCCGGCAGCCGCCGCGACGGCCGCCTGGGTGGAACCCCTGCCCTGTCGCCGGTCGCGCAGCATTCGGCCAAGCTGGATCGCCAGCTCGTCGGCGTGCTTGTCCGCTGCGACCTGGGTCTGCGTCCGGGCCTTGGTTCGTTTGCCGCGTGGCATGTCGATGGCATCGTCGTGCATGGCCCTTACGCCGCGGTTGGTGGACAAACCGGAGCGGCGCAGCCGCTTTCCGGGTGGTCCGGCGGGCCTTGAGTGTCGATCTGTCGATCCCATCGACAAGGTGGGGCTCAAGCCACGGCCAGGCCTCGACACGCCCTCAGCCATCGGGAGCGAGGCGCGCGCGCGACGATGGCATCGACAAGGCGGCGTCTTCCG
>CAZENL010000001.1:60951-66138 GCA_964513505.1 uncultured Anaerolineaceae bacterium | reverse complement strand
TCAGGCCGCGGGGCCGAGTGCCTTTGGTTTGGAGAGTGCCGCGGTCCCCGGAATCGCGCCATTCATGGAACTCGCCGGGTTCGAGGCTGATGTCGAGACCGCCGGAGCCGGAGTCCCGGTGGCGGGCGGCCCAACCAGTTGGATGGCCGCGCGCGCCGGCGGATGAGCGGTCGCGGGACTGCTGGCGGCATCCGGACCAACCGCGCGAGCCGCGTTGAGGTTCTGCATCACCAGCGTGCCGGCCTCCAGGTCGTCGAGGTCCAGTGATGGCAACTCCACGTTGGTGCCCGGCCGGCCCAGCAGGTAGCCCTGGCCGGCGCTCATGCCCAGGCCGCGGACCATCTTGAGCTGCTCGCGCGTCTCCAGGCCTTCGGCGATGACAAAGGCGCCCCAGCGGCCGGCCAGGTCGCGCAGCGATCGCAGCACCGCGTGCGAGGAGTCGTGCTGTGCCCCGTCCTGGACCAGGGAGAGGTCCAGCTTGACGATGTCGAAGCGGAACTGGCTGAGGAGCCTGAGGCCGGCATTTCCGGCGCCCACGTCGTCGGCGGCGATCCGGATCCCGGCGGCGCGCAGTTCCTCGAGGTTGCGCCGCAGCGTGGGGATGTCCAGGACGGTCTCCCGCTCCGTGAGCTCCACGATCACGCGGCCGGGCTCCATGCCATGGGCCTTGAGCACCGCCAGCAGGTTGAGGACGCTGAATTCCGGCGCTTCCAGGGTACGCGGCGACAGGTTCACGGAGACCAGCTTGTCCCGCGGGATGGTTTGTGCGGCCGTGGCCACCACGACATCGAAGCAGGCGGCGTCCAGCTCCACGGTGTGCCCGACGGCGTCCGCGGCCTCGAACAGCTCGCTCGGGTTGGCGAACGGGGCGCCATCTGTCGGTCGGGTCAGGCCCTCGTAGCCGAGAATCGCGCCGCTGTGGAGGTCCACGATCGGCTGGAAGACAGCTCGGATGTGGCCCTCGGCGATGACGCGGACCACCGCCGCGAGGCGGTCCTCGACGGTGCGCGTTCCCACCGGGGTGTCGCGCTGTGGATCGAAGACGTCGACGCTGCCGCGACCGTGGCGCTTGCACCAGTAGAGGGCGGCATCGGCCTGGCCGTACAGGTCCTGGCCGGCCTTGGCCAGATCCGGGCAGCACGAGATGCCGCCGGAGAACGGGAGCGGCCGCGGATATTTCGCCGAGGCCTTGATCATGCGGCGGGCCATGTGCATCGCACCCGCGGCGTCCGTGTGCGGCATCAGGATCGCGAACTCGTCGCCGCCGATGCGGAAGGCACGATCGGAGAAGCGCACCATCTTGGTGATCAGCTGGCCCATGGCCTGGAGCTGGTCGTCTCCCGCCGCGTGACCCTCCGAGTCGTTGATCACCTTCAGCTCGTCCAGGTCGATCAGCAGCAGTGCAACCGGAACGCGGTAACGCCGGTACCACTCGATCTGCCGCTCAAGCTCCTCCTGGAACGCGCGGTGGTTGCCCAGCCCGGTCAACGCGTCGTGCAGGGAATCCGCACGCGCCGATTCGTACATCTGCTTCAGCTCGCGACGCGATGCGTCCAGCTGTTCCGCCGGCCTGAGGATCTGCTGCGACATCCAGACGGCCAACACGACGACCACCACGGCCAGCACGCCCAGCAACAGCATCAGTTGCACGGGAAAGATCGGCGGCGTGGTGGGCTGGAGGACCACGATCGACCAGTCACCGCCGAAGGCACCCGACGCGACCAGCGCGGAACCTGTCGCCCAGCCCTCCGACAGGAGTTGTGGCCCGACGTCCTGGCTGGATTGGGCCATCTGCAGCAGGACCTGCTGGAGGTCGGCGGGTCCCGCGGGTCCGGTGATGACCGGTGAGCTCAGCGTCCGGCTGTCCGCCACCACCGCGCCCGTGGTGCGGTCGATCACCAGGGCGATCGAGCCGCTGCTGGTGAACGCCGTGCCGGCACTGCCGGCACTGGCGATGAGCTCCGGCAGCGACACGTCCATGGCCAGCATCCCGTCGTGCACGCTGGGGTTGCCGTCCGCGGCGACCGGCGCCGTGAGGGTGAAGCGCATCGCGCCATCCGGCCCGCGGAAGGAATTGCTCCGCAGCAGCCCCCCAACCGGCAGGGCAAGGGTGCGCTGGAGGAGCGCGGGATCCTCGGACGTCCGAGCGGCCTGCGCCAGGACGTTGCCTCCGCTCATTTCCAGGAGGACCGCCCCGGACGCGCTCGAGAGACGGGCCTCCGGGACCAGCGCTCCCGTGGCGGCGGCCAGCGTCCTGAGGCCCTCGCGCGCGCGATCCATCGAGGCGGGATCGGACGCGGGATCGACCAGGGCGCGGTCGAAGCCGCGGTCAGAGCCCAGGACCAGCAGCATTCCTTCGGTCCGCTGGATTTGGGAGGCCAGTGCCGCGGAGATGTCGGCCGACTGGCCGGCGGCATGCGACTGCGCGTCCAGGCCCTGGCTCTCGACCACGGCGTTCAGCAACGCCAGCGAGATCACCACCGGCACGATCGCCATGGTCATCAGGGCGAGCCGGAGGCGCAGGCGAACGAGCGCCAGGGCTCCTTTACGGGTTGGGTCGCTCACAGCGTGCGAGAGCGCCGGGACAGGCAAGCAGAAAGTCCTCTGGCAGACGGAATCAGAACGAGCGAACCTCGTCATTCAACGATTTGGCGGGGGGCACCGCACTGGCCCGGACGTCTCAGCAGCGCTGGGACCTATGGCTCCCGCGGGACCACAGCGGAGGCGACCGCACCACACCCCACCACGGCTCTGACCGGCCCTGCCCGGTGCCTCCCGGCACCGCACCCCGTACCACCCAACGGCGGTGGCGAGCGGTACGGAGTGGTTGGCCGGGGAATATCGTGGTTCGAAAGTACGGTCGGCGTGCCATCGAGTTCGCTACAGACGCACCACACCCCCATGGCGTCAGATAGGCACATGCCCCGCCGTGTCTCCGCAACCATGTGCCGAACCCTCCGCCGGCTCGTGTCCGTGGCGCGCTCGGAGCGGATCCGAGGAGGCGAGGACGGCCAGACACTGGTCGAGTTCGCCATGGTCTTCCCGCTGATGATGATCCTGCTGATGGGCATCATCGAGTTCAGCCTCGCCTTCAACGCAGTGCTGGGCGTCGACCGAGCCAGTGAGAATGGCGTCCTGGTCGCCTCTGAGGCCGGCAACAGCCTGAACGCCGACTGCCTGATCCTCCAGGAGGTCGACAACAAGCTCACCGCCCCGAACAGCGACGCCAGCATCAGCACGGTCCAGATCCAGCGCACCAATGCCTCCGGCGTGACCATCCTGGCGGCAGACATCTGGACGCGCGGCGGCTCTACGGCCTGCACGTTCAACGACAACACACCGCCGTTCTCGGTGCCCTACACCGCAACGTCCCTTGGCTACCCGGACAGCCAGCGCTGCGCCGTGCTGACCGGCTGCTCCGCCCTGTCGCCGGCGCGCAGCACCGTGGACACGATCGGCGTCCAGGTGCGCTACACGTACACGTGGAGGACGCCGCTCTCTTCGTTGCTGACCATGATCGGCGGCAACGGCTCGGGCGGAGGCGGCTGGACGTTCAACAAGCGCAACGTCATGCGCATCGAGCCGGTCCTGTGATGACCATCGGGCACCGCATCGGCGGCTTCCTCCGCTCCCCCGCGCGTCGCAGCCTGTCCGGCAGTCGCAGCCAGAGCGGCCAGGGACTGGTCGAGTTCGCCCTCGTGCTGCCCATCTTCCTGCTCCTGCTGCTGATCATGCTGGAGTTCGGAATCGCGTACAACCACACACTCACGCTCGGCCTCGCCACCCGTGAAGGTGCTCGCACCGGCGCCTCCTTCGGGAACGGCGACCCCAGCACCTGCGCCCAGATCGCCGCCGATCCGAGTCTCGATCCGGACAACCAGATCATGGCCGGCGTCCAGCGCATCCTGGTCTCGCCCGGATCGGACGTGGTCATGAGCGACATCACGCAGGTGCGCATCTACAAAGCGGACAGCACGGGTGCCCAGATCGGCTCGTTCGTCGACACCTACGCCTACACGGGCAACAACACCGGCGCGGATGTCGACCCGGGCGCCGGCGTCGAGAAGATCGCCTTCACTCGCACCAGCGTCGGATGGACGCCCTGCACGCGCAACAACGGCGGGGCGACCCCGGACGCCGTTGGCGTGCAGATCAAATACAACTACCACCTCCAGACCGCGCTGGCCGGGATCGTCGGAATGATCCACGGCACCCAGAGCGGAACCATCGCCATCAACGATCAGACCGTCATGGTCCTCAACCCCTAGCGCCTGAGGTTCTCCTCGTGTCCCTGTTTTCGCACGTCTCGCCACCCTCCGCCAGCTCGATCCGCCGCGTTGCAGGCCGAGTTTCCGGGGTGGTGCGTGGCGCGCCACAGACCGGGGTCGGCCGCAAGGGCCAGGCCGGACAGGCGCTGCCACTCTTTGTCTTGATGATCTTCGTGCTGACCGGGTCCGTGGCCGTGGTCACGGACGTGTCCTGGTTCTGGGTGAACCAGCAGAAGATGCAACGCGCCGCAGACGCCGGTGCCTTGGCCGGCGCGGTGTTCCTGCCCGGTGATCCGAGTGGGGCCTACTCGGCCGCACGCGCCGCCACGGCGCGCAACGGCTACACCGACGGCGTGGGCGGCGTCCTGGTGACGCCCGCGCAAGAGGCCACGAACAAGCGCCGCCTGGACGTCAGCGTGTCCGGGCCGATCGGGACCTACTTCGCACGCGTGTTCGGCATGAACCAGGTCGCGGGCAGTGCCCAATCCAAGGCCGAGTTCACGCTGCCCGTGCCCATGGGCAGCCCGCAGAACTACTACGGCGTCGGCGACTTCATGAAGACCACCACCACGGTCGCATCGGCCGGGGCGAACTCCGGCTGGGACCCGACCTCCGGTGTGCCGAACACCGTGTGGACGAATCCGACCAACGCCAACGGCACCGTCGACGCCAACCTTGCCGTCTCGCCAGGCGCCTCGCTCGCGGGTACGGCACAGCAGTGGAACTTCGCCAATCCCCTCCCGTCGCTGAGCGCCAATCAGACCCTTGACATCACGGGCATGGAAGTGAACATCCGGCCACGGTTGACAGGTTCCGGCAACTCGTCGGCGTGCCAGTTGCGGGTGGACCTGTCGTGGAACGGCGGCAGCAACTGGTCGACGGTTCAGACCCTCAGTCCGGTCCCTCCCGCCTCAACCAC
>CAZENL010000001.1:5648-60851 GCA_964513505.1 uncultured Anaerolineaceae bacterium | reverse complement strand
GCAGCAACTGGTCGACGGTTCAGACCCTCAGTCCGGTCCCTCCCGCCTCAACCACACTGGCAGCCAACAGTGCCGTGAACGCCACCACCGTCAAGCTCACGAGCACGATCGGCTACGCCTCCGGGATGAGCATCACCGTCGGGACCGGCGCTGCCGCAGAACAACGGGTCATCTCGAGCATCTCCTCCCCGAACGTGACCGTGTCCTCCGCGTTCAGCCAAGCGCACACGAGCGGCAACACGGTCGAGGCCGCCTACAGCTACGGCACCAACTCGAGCGATACCCTGTTCGGGCATCAGTTCGTCGGCAGCGACTTCAGCGCCCTGCGAGCCCGCCTCACCTGGATCTCGACCAACACGACCAACTGCCCGGCCCAGCGCACCGTGTCGATCGACACGCTGGAGTTCCGCGTCACCTGGAACGTGACCACCACCACCACCGTGACCGGGCTCGTGCCTGTCCCCAATCCTTCCGGTGGTTCGTTGACCAGCCAGGGATTCTGGGGCGCCATCATCACCAAGGGCGGCAGCCGTGAGAACGGAGACGAGTTCAGCCCCATCAACGACAACTCGGGCATCAGTGGGCACACGTCCACCAACCCCGAACAGGACGACTCGGGCTACGACTACGCCGTGATCCTGCCGGGCGGCAACGGGCAGGTGAAGCTTTGGGATGCGACGTTCTGTGAGACAGGTTCCAATGGAGCCGGCGGCAACATGGGCGCCGGCGACCACTGGGTCGGCGGCTCGGCGAACGGCGTGACCACGCTCTACACCCTCTGGAACGAGAACGGCACGCCGTACAACACCGGCGACGACACGCTCGTTGCGACGTCCGGAAACACGTTCGCGAACGAGATCCAGGCGGACTACAGCGGCGCCATGGGCACGCCGGGGCACAGCGGCCTCACCGATTGCTCAGCCAACATCTACCACAACGCCTGGTGGACGTTTGCGTCCGGCCTGGCTGCCGGCCGCTACCGCATGAACGTCACCACCAGCTCTGCCAACAACCTCAGCACCAACGCCGAGAACATGTGGTCCGCTTGGGTCACCTCGAGCGGCGCCACGCCGCAGGTGTACGGCGAGGCCAAGATGGTGGCCTACAACAACCTGGTCGCGGGCACGCAGCTCTTCTATCTCGCCCAGATCGATGCGTCCAACGCGGGCAAGACCATGGAGATCTCGCTCTTCGACCCGGGTGACGTGAGCGGCGACGCGTTCCTGCGCATCAAGTCACCCGACGGCAACGCCTACAACTACGCCACCTTCTCGTGGACGGCGGACGATGGCACGTCCGGCACCAACGTGACCAGCATCCAGACTGCGTCGTCGGGAGGCAGCCTCTTCAACGACCGCCTGATCACCATCGACGTGCCGCTGCCGAACACCTACGGAAGCGTCGGCCTGACACCGGCGGGCGAGACCTCTGCCGGCTGGTGGAAGATCGAGTACCAGGTCAACGGCGGCAACGACACGACCACTTGGCAGGTGAGCATCAAGGGCAGCCCGGTCCACCTCGTCCGGTAGCCGCGCGAACTCAACGTCGTCCGGCAGCGAGAGGGCGATGGCCACCGCCACGGCGCCACGGAGGCCGGCCCAGAACAGGACGTGGAGCCACGACGCGGGGATCGGGCGACCCGTTTGGTAGCGCCGGACGAATCGCGACCCGAGCCCGAGCATCCCGTAGATCACCACGGCCCGGCCGATGAGGACGCCCACGATCCCCCACCCGGTCCAGGGCAGGGCATCGCCCAGCCGCTCGAGCGGGATGGCCAGCCCCACCAGCAGGAACACCACGGCGGTCAGCGGGAAGCCGATGAACTCCCAGACCTGGTCGATGGCATCGCTGGTCTTGTGGCTCATGCCGACCCGGCGGCCGTAGTTGCCCAGCACCACGCCGGACGCAACGGTGGCGATGAACGACCGGCGCGGCACCTCGAACTGGATGCGGTCGGAAGCATCGAGGACCAGGCCGGGCAGCAGCACCACCAGCAGCACCAGCTGCGGCGTGACGTGCGCGTCGATACCCGGAAACGCCACCCCGACGATGAGGCCACTCAGGACCGGGGCCACCGAGTAGGGCACGACCTCCCTGCCCCAGCGTTCAACGCCACGCCAAGCAGCGCCGTGACCGCGATCAGCACGACGCAGAGCTGGGCGCTCCGGACCGCCTCCTCGGGGTTCATCCCGGCAATCGAAGGGGCCGCCGAGGGCTACGGCAGGTAGGAACTGACCCCCAGTTGCGCCAGTGAGGTCTGAGTCCGTGCGCCGGCAGAATTGCGCATGTAGACGCGCACGGTCACCGCGTTGGCCTTGGCCACGGTGTCGATCTCCGGCAGGCTCACGGCATCGGTGACGTACCCGCTGCCCGAATTGCAGGACAGCGGGGCGCCGGCGCTGCCGTGGCTGGCCAGCAGGACGCCACTCGCGTAGACCTCCAGGTAGATGCAGGTCGTGCCCGCGCCGTCGAGCGAGCGGTACGTGTGCGAGAAGGTCGCGCCGGTGACCACGGAGCCCGCGGCGACGTACGCGGGGAACGTGTAGTCCAGGTAGCGGGACGCGGAGAAGGCCACCGGCCAGCCGTTGGCCGGCACCAGCCCGAAGTCACGGACGCTGATGGTCACGGTGCCGGCCGCTGAGGTGAGCAGCCCATCGCCGACGGTGTAGGTGAAGGTGTCGCTGCCCGTGTAGCCCGCCACCGGGGTATAGCTGAAGGAACCGTCCGCGTTGAGCGTGAGGCTGCCGTGGGACGGCCCGCCCTGTGGACGCGGCGCAGTGACCGTCAGCGCCTGTCCTTCCAGGTCCGTGTCGTTCGCCAGCACGCCGGGCGCAACCACGGTCAGGGTGTTGTCGCGGGACATGCTGTACGCGTCCGCGATGGCGACAGGAGCCGTGTTGGTGACCGCGATGGCCAGCGTGCCGGCCCCGATCAGCGCACCACCCGCACCGGTGCTGCCCAGGTCATTCGCCGTGACCGCGAGCGACGCAGCTCCCACGAACGAGACGAGCGGCGTGAAGACCAGGCCGTTGAGCGCGGCATTCACGTTGGCCAGGTTGCCGGTGAAGGCCATGCTCGCATCGGCGGTTCCGTCACCGAGCGTGAACGTCAGGCCGGTCACCTGCGCCAGGCTGAACGTGCCATTCACCGCGATCAGGGTCAGCGCGAGGCTGGCCGCGCCGACGTCCACGTCCGTGATCGAGACGGTGTTCCCGCTGCCCACCGACAGCGTCAACGTGTGCGCGACCATGACCGTCTGCGACGCGGGCAGGCCGACCACCGGTGCATCGTTGACCGCGCTGACGGTGATGGTGAAGGTCTGGGCGGCGCTGAGGTCGACCCCTCCGTTGGCCGTGCCGCCGTCATCGTGGATCTGGACGGTCACGGTCGCGGCGCCGTTGGCGTTGGCGGCCGGCGTGTAGCTCAGGATGCCGGTCGGGCTGACCGCAGGCTGCGTGCTGAACAGGGCATTGTTGGTGTTGCTGACGATGAAGTCGACGGCCTGACTGCCTTCGTTCGGGCCTGCGCTGATGGCCGTCGCCCAGCCGCTGACGCTCTGGGCGCCTGCGTCCTCCAGGACCGCCTGGTTGGCGCCCTTGGTGAAGCTCGGCACGTCGTTGATGCCGACGACCGTGATCGTGAAGGTCTGCACAGCGCTCGTATCGACGCCCCCGTTGAGCACGCCGCCGGTGTCGTGGATCTGGACACTCACCGTGGCCGAGCCGTACGCGTTGGCGGCCGGCTGGTACGTCAGCGTGCCCGTGGCACCGATCGCGGGCTGCGTCAGGAAGAGGGCATTGTTGGTGTTGCTGACGATGAAGCTGAGGGTCTGTGCGGCTTCGTCGGCGGGTCCCCTGCTCAGCGCGGTCGCCCAGCCGGCCACCGTCTGCGCCGGAGCTTCCTCGTTCACCGACTGGTTCGCGCCGGCGGTGAAGCTGGGCGCGTCATTGACCGCGGTGACCGTGATCGTGAAGGTCTGGGCCGCGCTGATGTTGACGCCGCCGTTGGCCGTCCCCCCGTCATCGTGGATCTGGACGGTCACGGTCGCCGCTCCGTTGGCATTGGCGGCCAGCGTGTAGGTCAGGGTCCCGGCTGCGCTGATCGCGGGCTGCGCGCTGAAGAGGGCGTTGTTGTTGTTCGACATGACGAAGTCGACCGCCTGCGAGGCTTCGTTGACCCCGGCGCTGATCGCGGTCGCCCAGCCGCTCACGCTCTGGGGCCCGGGATCCTCCAGCACGGCCTGGTTGGCACCCTTGGTGAAGCTGGGAATGTCATTGACGCCGGTGACGCTGATCGTGAAGGTCTGCACAGCGCTCGTGTCAACGCCACCGTTGGCGGTGCCGCCGGTGTCGTGGATCTGGACGCTCACGGTCGCCGAGCCGTACGCGTTCGCGGCGGGGCGCCAGGTGAGCGTGCCCGTGGCCCCGATCGCCGGCTGTGTGAGGAACAGGGCGTTGTTGTTGTTGCTCACGATGAAACTGAGTGTCTGTCCGGCTTCATCGGCCGGCCCCTTGCTGAGCGCGGTTGCCCAGCCGGCGACCGTTTGCGCGGCGGCGTCCTCCAGCGCGACCTGGTCCGCGCCCTTGGTGAAGCTGGGCGCGTCGTTCACCGCGGTGATGGTGATGGTGACCGTGACCACCTGGGAATCGTTGTAGGTGTCTCGGGCCAGGTAGGTGAACGTGTCGGTGCCGTTGAAGTTCGCATTCGGTGTGTAGGTGTAGGCGCCATTGGAGCTCAGGCTCACGGTCCCGTTGGTCGGGTTGGCGACCAGCACGGCCGTCAGCGGCAATGCACCCGGATCGGAGTCGTTGGCGAGCACCCCCGGCGAGGCCACGTTCAACGCCGTGTCCTCGAGCGTCGACGACGCGTCGGCCACCGCGACCGGAGACTGCTGGACGGAGACGTTGTCGAACGTGACCGTGCTCAACTGGGCATTGGTGTGGGAGGTCACGGCCAGGCCGACCAGCGCGGCTGCCGGCATGGCGATGGTCTGCGTGGTGCCCACCTGGGTCCAGGTCACCCCGTCAGGCGAAACCTCTGCCGTGAAGTTGTTCGCCGAACGGGTCAGCCGCACCCAATAGGGCGCATGAATGGCCGCGCCTGACCATCCGGATCCCGTCGCAGCGCCGGTCGTGCCCGCCCGGTACTCGAATTCCGTGCCGTTGGACGGCGTGATCGGCAGGAACGCCATGCGCGTGACATTGCCGGTGGCCTGCCGCCACATGACGCCGGCCTTGGCCAGCGCGTTGGTGTTTCCCTGGGTGACCACCCTGGCGATGATCCGCCCGTCGCCGGTCAAGCTCTTGTACAGGTACTGGAACTGGTCCGTGGCCGCACCGATGTCCGCGCCGCTGGCGGCCACCGTGTACGTCCCGGACGCGTTGGAAGAACTGCCCGCGATCGTCGGCGCCCCGACATCCGCATGCGCCGTGAAGATCCCAAGGTCCAGCGTTGTGGAACCGGCCGGATCCCACGTCCCCGCCGTGACCTGGGACGCCGGCGGCCACGTGCCGCTGGTGAACGTGATCTGGTCGGCCAGCACCTTGAAGTCCACCGTGTCGCCGACGGTCGCGGCAGCCGCGAGATCCACCACCACGTAGAACTGGAGCTGGGTCCCGCCGCCAACGGCGAAGTTCGTGGGATTGATGGTGTACGCGCCGCCTGTCTGCGTGGTGATGCTGCCGCGCAGCGTGTCGCTGGCGGCGCTGAACGTGCCCGGAACCGACCCTGACTCCTGGTAGACGTAGACGGTGCCGATGTCGGCCGCCGCGGTTCCGGTGAACTGCACGACCACCTTGTCGTAGGTGTCGGCCACGGCCGGCGTGATGCGGAACGAGAGCATCGGGACCTTGAGGCCGCCCGGCGGCGCGGTGCTCGGCGCCAGGCTGGTCACGGCCACGGTGGTGAGGTTGGACGAGGACGCCGCGACGTACGGCCCGACGAACGGTCCACCGTTTGCCGCACCTTGGACGCCCGCCGGCTGGACTTCCGCCGTGCCGCGGTCGGAGAGGGCGCGGGCCAGGTCCAGCCTGCCGTTGCCGGTCTCTTCCGCAGTCCCGGCGACGGCCGCCGACCGTGCCAGCCGCCCGACGATCGTGCCGTTGGAGGCGTTGGGGTCGCTGGCGCGCAGCAGCGCGGCCGCGCCGGCCACCTCGGCTGCGGCCGCTGATGTGCCGCTCACAGCGGCATAGCCGCCGCCACGGTCGGTGCTCAGGATGTCCGTCCCCGGCGCGGCAAGGAAGGTGCTGGGCCCGTCGTTGCTGTCGGGAACGTGAACATCGTCGCGGTCCGTGCCCGCGACGCCCATCACGCCCCGGTCTCCCGCAGGGAAGGTCGCCGAGGAGGAAGCGTCGTTGCCGGTGGCAGCGACCAGGACCACGTCGTGAGCCCACGCGTAGTCGATCGCGGCCTGGAGGGCGGTGGAGAAGCCGGGATTGCTGAACGCCATCAGCACGACCGAGGCACCGTGGTCCACGGCCGCGACCAGGCCCTGGATGATCGTGCTGTCCTGGCCCAGGCCATGCTCGTCCAGGACGGCGATCGGCAGCACTTTCACCGACGACCAGGCGACCCCGGCGATACCCACCCCGTTGTCCGTGGCTGCCGCCGCGATGCCGGTCATCCACGTTCCGTGGCCATTGGGGTCCGTGTCCGGGGCCGTCCCATCCACGAACGACAGACCCGGCAGAAGCCGGCCCTGGAGATCCGGATGATCGGCGGCAACGCCCGTGTCGAGGATGGCCAGGATCGGCTCGCCCGGCAGATCCACGTTGCCGTGCACGGTGTCCCATCCGATCGTGGCCAGAGACCACTGGCCCGCGGATTCTGGGTCGCCGGGTGTTGCCTGGGCCGCACGCATCCGGTCGCGCTCGACGCGGTCGACAGCCGGTTCGTTGCGCAGGGAATCGGCAGCCGCGGCGTCAGGGAGGGCGACCGTGGCCATGTGCAGGTCCGGGATGCTGGACAGGATCGTTCCCGAGACGGCCGCGACGGCCGACGCCTGGGCATCCGCGGAGGCGCCCGGCATGAAGGTCACGATCCACGTGCCGTCGCTGACCGTGGGCGGGATGCTCGGCGATGGCGACGGGTCGGGGCTGGCCGATGGCTCGGGGCTGGCCGATGGCTCGGGGCTGGCCGATGGCTCGGGACTGGCCGATGGCTCGGGACTGGCCGATGGCTCGGGCGACGGTTCAGGCGCTGCCGAAGGCCCGGGGGTCGAGGTCGGCTCGGCTGTTGCCGACGGATCAGGCGTCGCGGGAAGCTCGGGCGTCGCTGTCGGCTCGGGCGTCGTCGCTGGCTCAGGCGTCGCCGTTGGCTCAGGCGTCGAAGTCGGCTCCTCCGTTGCCGAAGGCTCAGGCGTCGAGGTTGGCTCCGCCATTGCCGAAGGCTCAGGCGCTGCGGATGGCTCTGGAGTCGCCGTTGGCTCAGGCGTCGAGGTTGGCTCGGCCGTGGCCGGTAAGCTCGAAGTCGCGCCAGGAGTCGGTGCCGGGGTTGACGCAGGAACCGGGCTCGGCTTGGAGCTCGCCGTCGGGCTCTGGCCCATTCCAATCACGGAGGCGGCCCCGCCCGCGCGCACGCCCGCATACGACGTGGTCCCGAGACATGCCAGAACAACGGCCACGATGACCGTGGTCCGAATGGCGCGACGTGCCGGCCAGAGGTTGCTCAAGGTCCGCTCGGGCCCCAGCCGATGGTTCCGGGTGTCGTGTCCGCCGCATCGACGACCTTGATGGCGTAGAGCGTGAATGCGCCGAGCCCCGTGTCACCCGGTACGGTCGCAAGGTCCAGGACGGCGCCACCGCCGCTCGAGTCGCGGCCGTAGATTCGGACGCGCAGGTCGTTGGCCACGTCCGTGCTGGTGACCACGCCGATCGCCGTGGTGGACGTGACCGGCGCGCTGCCCGTCACACAGGAAACCGGGGCTCCGGAGCTGCCAAACGTGCCCAACACGGAGCCGGTCGATGCGCGGCGGACCTCGAAGTAGTAGCACGCCGTCGAGCCACCGGAAGCGCTGGCCCAGGACAGGCGCAGGGAGGCCGTCACGGTCGTGAGGCCGGCGGGAAGCGGGCCGTTGAAGTCCACGTCCAGGTAGCGATTGGCGGCGAACGCGGCGGACCACGCGGACGTGACCAGCGTGCGGCCATCTGCGGCAGTGGCCAGCGGACTGGACACGTCCACCGGCGTGCCACCGGACGAATCGGTGACCGTGAAGGCGGGCGTCACGCGCTCGGCCGAGAAGATCCGCGCGGCGCCATCGCCGGCTGCGACCGTGCCGACGTAGCTGAACGTCGCAGCCGCGAAACGCGCCTGCAGATCGGCCGCAAGCGCCACGACCGTCAGGGCCAGCACGAAAAGCAACGCGCGGCGGAAGTGTCCGCGACGCGTTCCGCGAAGGATCACAGGTTCCTCAGGTAGTAGCGGCGGTCTGGGGTTGATGCGGTACGGGCGCCAGCCCGTTGGCCCGTTCACGTTCCAGCAGGTCGATCAGCCAGCCCGCCAGGAAGAACATCCCGATCAGCGCCAGGTAGCTCGCCAGCCCGCCCGGAAGGGACAGGTAGGCGACCACGTAGCCCGCGAGCGGAATCCAGAACACGGCACGGCCGACGATCGCCGAGCCCGTTGCCAGGACCGGATCGGGCGTCGGATTCGCGTCGCCGCGCATCTGGAAGCGCAGTTCGCCGGCGCCGTCGTAGATCTGCGTGATGCGATGGGTCACCAGGGAGCCGGAGCCCGCGCGATAGGCGACCACGTCCGAGATGGACAGGGCGCGTGGATCGACAGGCTCGGCCACGACCAACGAACCCAACGGGATCGCGGGTGCCATGGACCCTCCACGGATGATCAGGACAGACCGGTCATCCATGGACGCCACCCGCATGCCGATCAGCACGGCGAGCAGCAACCCCAAAAGGCCAATCCAGGCGGCCCTGATCGCGAGCTGGAGGACTCTCCCCGCTCGGATCGACATTTCACTCCCTCCGCGAACAGCCGGGTGACGGAGCCGGCTCGGTCGGCTCCGTCACAGGTAGTGCCGGCTAGTTGTTGAGCGTCTGCTCCGCGTCGAAGGTGAACGTCGTCGTGGACGCAGCGCCCTGGAAGGTGTTGCCGGTCCCGATCGGCAGCGACACACGGAAGCAGAGCGTCTCGCTGCCTGCGGCGTTCAGGGTGCGGTCGCCCGGGCTGGCACCGACGGCTGGGTCACCGACCACGTTGGCCGATGCGCTCAGGGTCGTGCTGGCCAGCTGCGTGCCATCGAAATCGTTGCACGGAGTGGCCGGCGTGGTGACGTCGATGGTCTTCACCACCAGGGTCAGCGCGGTGTAGAGCGCGGGCCCGTTGGGCGACGAATCGTCCGTGCTGGTCTGGCTCACGGCGTAGCGCAACTGGGCCGTGCCGTTGTTCTGCACCACCACGTCATCCGTGATGCTGGAGCCCGGGAGCATGCCGCTCACGGCCAGGTTCAGGCCCGCGATCTTGGCGGCGTCCAGCAGGACCGTGCCGCTCGTGAACGTGCTCGATACGCTCTGCTGGTCCGTGAACACGGCCAGTGACATCGCACCGCCTGCCACGCCGACGAGCGCCAGGCCGGCGATGCCGGCAATGAGCAGCTGAATCTGGCGGCGCGGCGTTACTACTGCCTTCATGTTCTCCACTCCAATACGGGTTGGTGACGGAACCCCCCAATCGGCGTACATGAGACGCGTCCGCAACGTGGTGGCCCATGACCCGGGCGGTGCCAAAAGCCCGGTACTTTGGTCCCGGCGTGAAGGCAAGGAATAGTGGACAGTGGAGGTGAGCGGGAGAACGGGACGGTCCTGCCCGTCGGGGTACGGACGTACGGGGCACCACGGCCAGGGGTGCACTGGAACCGTCGTCCGGTGGCGCCGACCGCGATCCCGAGGCCGTTGAGAACGTGCGAGAACGGGGCCGCTATTGGGGCCTGCTGCTGGGGCCCGCTACTGGGGCTGGGCCATCACCAGGATGCGAAGCTCGGTCATGTCGTCGATGGACCAGCGCAGGCCCTCGCGCCCGAGGCCGCTGTCCTTGACACCGCCGTACGGCATGTTGTCGACACGGTAGGTGGGCACGTCGTTCATGATCACGCCGCCCACCTCCAGCTCCTCGAAGGCGTACCAGGCGTTGTGCAGGTCGTTGGTGAACACGCCGGTCTGGAGCCCGTAGTCGCTGTCGTTGACCTGGCGGACCGCGTCGTCGAAATCCTTGAACGGGAACGCGACGACGACCGGCGCGAAGGCCTCGTTGGAGCACACCTGGGCGTCCCTGGGGACGTTGGTCATCACGGTCGGTGGGAAGAAGGCGCCGTCCGCCTTGCCGCCGATGAGCACCGTGCCGCCCGCGTCGACGGCCTCCTGGACCCAGCGCTCGGTGCGCTGCGCGTTGGCCCGATCGACCATCGGCCCCACCTGCGTCTCGGGATCCAGCGGATCGCCGACCTTGAGGTTGCGCGCGCCGTCCACGAAGCGCGGCATGAAGTCGTCCCAGACCGATTCATGCACGTACAGGCGCTGCACGCTGATGCACACCTGGCCGGCGTAGCTGAATGCGCCGGTGAGCGTTCGCGCGACAGCCCAATCGAGATTGGCCGAGGCGTCCACGATGGCACCGGCATTGCCGCCCAGTTCCAGCACCACCTTCTTCTTGCCGGCCTGCGCCTTCATGCGCCAACCGACCGATGGCGAGCCGGTGAAAGTCAGCAGCTTGAAACGCGGGTCAACCACCATGCGATCGCCCTGCTCGCGAGTCATCGGCAGGATGCTGACGGCACCGTCCGGGAGCCCCGTCTCGGCGACGATCTCCGCCACGGTGAGCATGGTCAGCGGGTCCTTGGACGGCGGCTTCAGCACGATCGAGCAGCCGGCCGCGATGGCCGGCGCCAGCTTGTGGGCGGCCAGGTTGAGCGGGAAGTTGAAGGGGCTGATGGCCGCGATCGGACCGAGCGGGTAGCGTTTGGTGATGCCGACGCGGCCCTTGGAGGCCGGGTTGAGATCCAGCGGCATGGTCTCGCCGCCGATCCTTTCCGCCTCCTCCGAGCCGATGCGGAACGTGAGCACCGCGCGATCCACCTCAGCCAGGGCGTCGCGAATGGGCTTGCCGGACTCGGTGGTCAGGATCCGGGCGATCTCTTCGCGGCGCGCCTTGATGCCGGCGCTGATCTCGCGGAGGATTCGGCTGCGCTCGTAGGCGGGCAGCTTGCGGGTCAGCTCGAAGGCACGAACGGCCGCCTGGACGGCCTCCTCGTACTGCTCGTTGCTGGCGTTGTAGGTCGTGCCGGCCAGTCCCTCGCGGGCGGGATCGTCCACCTCCAGCACGTGGTCCGACTCGACCCAGCGACCGGCCAGGTAGATCGGGTGGGGTTTGGTGCCTGCCACGGTTGCCACGAGAATCGGATATTACGACGGGCCGAGGGAGCGGCGGGCTCGCCGGGGCGCCCGGGCGGCGCGCCCCGACTTCCCATCAACTCGGACGATTCTGGAAGGCGGCGACCCGGTTTGGGCCACGGTGAGCCCGATTCGGACCTCAAATCCGCCGGAAACGTCCGATTTGATCGCAAATGGAGGCCCGAAATGGCCGTCGGGCTGTTCTCGCCTCCCAACTCCGCTCGATTTGAGAGAAGCGTGCCTCGGCCCGATGCGCCACTCGGCGTCGAGCGCGCCGACCCGTTCGCGGCGACCCGTTCGCGGGGAAGCGCCCCGCCGTAGACTGGCCACGTGCCCCGCCGATACCGTTTTCGCCAGGTCGACGTCTTTACCGACACCCCACTTCACGGCAATCCGCTGGCCGTCTTCTCCGACGCGGACGGGCTGTCGGACGACGAGATGCAGGCCATCGCCAGGGAGATGAACATCTCCGAGACGGCCTTCGTGCTGCCGCCGACCGAGGAGGGCCGCGCGGATGGCGCCGACTACCGCATGCGCATCTTCACGCCGGGCCGCGAGCTCCCGTTTGCGGGGCATCCCGCCATCGGGACCGCGTGGGTGCTGGCGGACGAGAGTCACTTCGAACTGCGCGCGCCGAAGACCGTCGTGCGCCAGGAAGTGGCCATCGGCGTGCTCGGCTTGAGCGTGGAGGTGGTGTCGGACGGTACGCCGCCCGCGCTGCGTCCCGGGCAGGTGACCATGACCCAGGGAACGGCGGAGACGCTGTTCGTCATGGAGCCGGACGAAGTCGAGGAACTGTGCGAAGCCCTGGAGGTGGGCACTGAAGCAATCGGGTGGCCGGAGCCGTCGGGCACGCGGCGTCGCTCAACGCGATCTCAGCGTGGCGTCAACCCGGAGGTCATCTCCACGGGCCTGCCGCATCTGATCATCCCCTTCGTCGAGCGCGACGTGATGGTGGACATCGCCCAGGACCGACGCGAGTACGTGGCGGAACTGTGCCAGGCGTACGACTGCGACAGCGCGGCCCTGGTCGCTCCCGGCAACTCCGGCACCATCGCGGACGCGGACGTCTGCGTGCGCATCTTCGACTCGGACAGCCTGCGCATCGAGGCGGACCCGGCCACCGGCGCCGCCGCGGGTCCCATCGCGGTGTTCCTCGGCACGCTGCTCGGCACGCGCGACCGGACCTACCGGGTGGTGATCGAGCAGGGCGTGGAGGTCGGCCGCCCGTCGCGGCTGGTCGCCGAAGTGGACTTCGGCGCGGACGGCGGCCCCGGCGAGGTTCGCGTGGCGGGGTCCGTGGTGCCGGTGATCGAGGGCTGGGTCACCCTCCCCTGAGGAGCCTGATCCGCGGCGAGCCGCCCTGCGCTAGGCTGGCGCCGAGCGCCTCTGTCCAGCCCAGCCTCCACCCATCGAGGAGAACCCGTGGCCAAGTCCTACGCCAAGCCGCCCGAGATGGCGATCGACCCCAAGAAGGCCTACAGCGCCACCATCGAGACCAGCGCCGGCACCATGAAGGCCGAGCTGTTCGCCGCCGAGGCGCCGAAGACGGTCAACAACTTCGTCTTCCTGGCGCGCGACGGTTTCTACGATGGCGTGATCTTCCACCGCGTCATCCGCGGATTCATGATCCAGGGCGGCGACCCCAAGGGCACCGGCACCGGCGGCCCCGGCTACCGTTTCGACGACGAGCCGGTGAAGCGGCCGTACAAGCGCGGCACGCTGGCGATGGCCAATGCCGGTCCCAACACCAACGGCTCGCAGTTCTTCGTCATGCACGCCGACTACGCGCTGCCGCCGAGCTACACCATCTTCGGCAAGCTGACCGAGGGCGAGGACGTGGTGGACGCCATCGCCACGGCCAGGACCGGCTCACAGGACCGTCCGGTGACGCCGGTCGAGATCCGCTCGATCGCCATCGACGAGGCGTAGGCGACCGTCATGGCCGCCGAGGGAAGCACCGGTTCAGAGCTGGCCGATCGGCTGCGCATCAAGCCGCGCTCCAAGGTCCGCCTGTCGGCCTGGAATCCCAACGACACGCTCGGCCACGAGAAGGTGGCCGCTCAGCCCGTGCTGGCACACGGCCTCGAGCGGTTGGTCAGCCTCCAGGAACGTCTCTACGCGTCCAGGACGACCGCGCTCCTGGTCGTTGTCCAGGGCATGGACACGGCCGGCAAGGACGGCATCATCAACCACGTCATGAGCGCCTTCAACGTGGAGGGCGTGGACGTCACCTCGTTCGGCGTGCCGAGCCCCGAGGAACGTGCCCATGACTACCTGTGGCGCCACCACCTGGCGGCGCCCAAGCGCGGCTGGATCGGCATCCACAACCGCTCGCATTACGAGAGCGTGCTGATCGAGCGGGCCGAGGACCTCACGCCACCGGCCGTCTGGCGAAAGCGCTACGCGCAGATCAACGCGTGGGAGCAGGAGCTGACCGAGTCGGGCACCCGCATCGTCAAGTTCTACCTGCACATCGACAAGGACGAGCAGCGCGCCCGCCTCCAGGCGCGCCTGGACGATCCGACCAAGCAGTGGAAGTTCAACCCCGACGATCTCAAGACGCGCGCCAGGTGGGACGACTACATGGCCGCCTACCAGGACGCGCTGGAGAAATGCTCGACGGACGCGGCACCCTGGTACCTGATCCCCGCCAACCGCAAGTGGTTCGCGCGGCTGGCCGTGGCCGAGATCGTGGCCATGACCATGGACAACCTGAAGCTCGACTACCCGAAACCGTCGTTCGATCCCAAGGCCATCGTCATCGAGTGAGCCGCGGCTGCGGGACGCCGGCGCCGGGCGCAGGCGACCCGCGGTCGATCAGAACGGCTTGGTCAGCATCATCCAGAGGATCAGGGCCAGCCCGATCAGGCCGACGATCGCCGGCCGGATGGGTTTCCAGGCGGCCAGCGTCCGGGCGAGGTCCGCCGGCACCGGCGGTTCCGTCGGCACTTCCTTGCGCGCCCGGGGCAGGATCGGGGCACCCAACGCCCAGCGGATCCGCGCCAGAGGAGCGGTGGCGAGCGGGTACATCAGCGCCGCGACTGCGAACAGGACGATCAGTGAGCCCCAGATCCAGCCCGCGCCGCCGTTGAACCAGCTCCCGGTGATGCCGTCGATGAACCCGGAGGCAAGCACCACGAGCAGCGCCCAGTAGGCCACCGACAACGCCCTGGCCGACAGCCCGAGTTGGCGCCGCAGGCCGTCCGGGTCGCCGGCGCCCTTGAGGCTGAAGGCGACCGCCATCGAAACGGAATGCGCGACGATGAACGTGATGGCGCCGAGCACGTGGATCGCCGTGAGGACTGGAATCCAGGACGCCATGCGTTGCTCCGTGCAAAGTCCAATTGCCTGCGGGGGGATTGTGTCGAGAGGAAGGCCCCTCTGCTGGCCGATTCCGCGCCCCACCCCCCGGGCGCCGCGAAAGTCGCTAGGTGCCGGAGGTTCCGAGGCCCAACGCCGAGGAGGTGAAGATCGCGTGGAACGGGATCCCGGCGTCGGCAAACCGTTGCGCGCCGCCCTGCTCGCGGTCCACCACCGCGATGACCGCCAGCACGTTGGCGCCGGCCGCCTTCAACACGTCCACCGCCGTCAGGCTCGCGCCTCCGGTGGTGACCACGTCCTCGACCAGCACGATCGCGTCGCCGGACTCCAGCACACCCTCGACTGCGCGCCCCGTGCCGTAAGCCTTGGCCGCGTCCACCCGTACGAACAGCGACGGCCGCCCCGTCCGCAGCGACAGGGCCGTCGCCAGCGGCACCGCGCCGAGGGCCGTTCCGGCAATCCGCGTCGCGCCAGCCGGGATCATGGGCACCAGGGCGTCGGTGATGCGCTCCAGCAGGCGCGGCTCCGTGGTGAGCCGGTACTTGTCGATGTAGTACGTGCTGGTCGCGCCCGAACGCAGCGTGAAGTGGCCGCGCAGCACGGCCGTTGCCAGGAGGTCCGTGGCCAGCGAGGCGAGGTCGGCGGGGACGCTCGGCTGCGTCACGAACGCGCGCTGGTCGCGAGCTCCGGCTCGCCGGGAGCACTCATCGGCGCCGGAGTCACCTGCGTCTCGAACGGCTCCGCCTCGATCGGGTGCGCCGCGAAATCAAGGGGCTGAGGTGCTCGTGCCGGCACCACGTAGCGCTCGACCTTGCCGATGAGGCGCCGGATGCGGAGACCCTCCAGCGGCCCGAGCGCGTACAGCGGCATCGGCTTGAGCCAGGTGGCGCTGCCCAGGCTGACCGCGTCCGCGCCGGCCCAGAAGAACTCCCGGCAATCGTCGAAATCCTGGATGCCCGCGCTGGCGATGATCGGCAGGCGGACGCCCGCTTCGCGCAGCTCCGAAACGATGCGCAGGCCGATCGGCTTGATGGCGCGCCCGGACAGGCTGCCGTAGCGGTTTTTGAGCAGCGGCTCGCCGGTGTCCGGATCCAGCCGCAGCGCCTTGACGGCGTTGATCGCCGTGAGTACCGCCACGCCGTACTTCTCCGCCAGGCGGGCGTGCTCGAGGTAGTCGTAGTCGGGGGAGAGCTTCAGGATCACCGGGTGCCGGCTGGCCGGAACCGCCTGCGCCAGGACCTCCTCCAGGATCTTCTCGAAGTCGAAGTTCACGTTGTGGCAGGAGACGTTGAACTCGACGGCCGCGATCTCGCCAGGCTTGGCGTGTTGGTTGACCGTCTCCACCAGGGAGCCGAACTCGTCCGCGGAGAAGCCGCCCAGCGAGATGATCCGGTTCTGCTTCGCGGTTCGCGGGTAGTACTCGGCGAAGTAGCGCTCGATGCCGATGTTGCTCCAGCCGAAGGCGTTGAGCCAGCCACCATCCACGCGCCGAAGCGCTCGGCTGTAGCGCCGCAGCAGCTCCGGGAACTGCCACAGCTTCCAGTCCTCGCGGAGCGTGAAGTGGCCCTCTCGTGGTTGCGTGGTCAGCGTGCGCGTGGTGACGGCGCCGAAGCGCTCCAGCGGCACCCACTGCGCGATCGGGCTGAGCCCGTACAGGATCAGGCGGCCCTTGCCGGCGCCGTAGCCCAGCAGGCTGGCCGAGGTGAGCAGGCGGTTGCGCAGCCGCACTCCGTTGAGATCGATGCTCATGCTCGGCCGACTGTACTCCCCGCCTGCGCCGCCACCAGCGGCGACTGGAGCCGGCCGTGCCCGCTCTGCCCGGTCAGCTTGCCGTCCTTCATCTGGATCACGCCGCGGACGACCGTCGCGACCGGCGCGCCCTTGGTGCGGCTCCCCTCGAAGGGATTGAGGTTGTTCTTGCCGTGCATCCGGCCTTCGCGGATCACGCCTTCCTGGTCCAGATCCACGACGGTGAGGTCCGCGTCCGCGCCGACCCGGATGGAACCCTTGCGTGGCCACAGGTTCCACGTCTGAGCCGGCCCCTCGGAGGACGCCCGCACGAATTGCTCCAGCGTCAGACGCCCGGTGTTCACGGCGAAGGTCAGGAACAGCCGCACGCTCGTCTCCACGCCCGCAAAGCCGGAGATGGCCTTCCAGATGTCCGAGTTGAGCTTCCGTTCGGGGACGTGCGGCGCGTGGTCGGTGGCGATGCACGTCACGCGTCCGTCGGCCAGGCCTTTGAGCAGCGCGTCGCCGTGCCCGGCTTCTCGAACCGGCGGGTTCACCCGGAGCAGCGATCCCAGCTCGCGCATGTCCGCGCTGGTCAGGAAGCAGTAGTGCGCCCCGGTTTCGCAGGTGTAGTCCACGCCCTTCGCGCGCCACTCGTCGATCATTTCCAATCCAGGGCCGGAGGAGAGATGGAAGATGTGGACCTTGCAGCCGGTCTCGCGGGCGAAGAGGCCCATGCGCTGGATCGATTCCACCTCGGCCAGGACCGGCCGGCTCTCGACGTGCGCCATGGCATCGGTCCGACCGGCAGCCTGGAGCTTGCGGATGGCATTGGCCACGATCTGGTCGTTCTCGGCGTGGAAGCCGAGCCGCAGTCCCAGGGCCGCGATCTCGCGCATCCCGTCCAGGACCGCGCCGTCGTCCGGCGCCGGGATGGCGCCAACCGTGGTACCCAGGAACGCCTTGTAGCCGACCACCAGCCCCTGCTCGGCCATCGGTCGCAGCTGGTCCACGTTGTCCCCCGCCAGCAGCCCGATCAGCCCGAAATCGCAGTGGGATTTGGCCTCGGCGAGTGACTTCTTGGCCAGCGCCGTCTCGGCATCCCGGGTGGGCGGATTGGTGTTGGGCATGTCCAGCACGGTCGTGACGCCGCCCATCACCGCGGCGCGCGATCCGGATTCCCAGTCCTCCTCATGTTCCAGGCCGGGCTCGCGGAAATGCACGTGCCCGTCGATCACGCCCGGCAGCACGTAGTTGAAAGAGGCGTTGAGCGTCTCGCGGGCCTTGACATCCAGCTCGCCGCGCGGCCCGATGGCCACGAACTTGCCGTCCCGGATGGCCACGTCTGCCTCCTGCCGGCCGGCGCTCGTGACAACCGTTCCGTTGCGCACGATCAGGTCGACCTGCTCAGGCATTCCACGTTCTCCGGCCGCCGGCGCTCAGTGTCATGTGCCGAACCATACCGGAACGCACCGGCCCCGGAGACCCCGGCCCGCCGCCGTCACGGGCGGTCGGCCGCGGTCGAACGGAACGAGAAAGGGCCCGCCCTCCGGATGTCTCCAGAGGACGGGCCGTGGCCGCAGGACCTGCCTGGGGTCAGGCTGCCAGGCCTACGCGACGTTCGGAGTGCGGATCATCCAGCCTGGCTCCGGGTCCACCTGGGCGACCAGGAAGTCACGTGACGCCTCGACCAGCTTGCGTGGCGTGGCCAGGTCTGCCAGGAGCTTGCCGTCCTGCTTCTTGACCGCGCCGTCGACGAAGACGGTCCTGACGTTGGAGATGTCCGCGGCCAGCACGACCGCGGCCACGGGGTCGATGATCGGTGCCACGTTGACAGCACCGCCGTCGATGATCACCAGGTCTGCCTTCTTGCCGGGCGTGATGGACCCGGTGCGGTCGCCGATGCCGGCCACCCTGGCCCCGTCGATGGTTGCCCAGCGGAGGACCTGGCGGACATTGATGAGCTCGGTCGCGTCGGTGTCGGTGTCCCAGGCGATGCTGTTCCGGCGCGCCCGCTCCGAGGCGAAGATCGCGTGCATCTGGGTGAACTGGTCGGACGGCGCGGTGGTGGCCACGTCGGAGCTCAGGCCGACCGGGATGCCCAGCTCCTCCGCCTTGAGCGCCGGCGCCCAGCCGTGGCCCATCTGGAGCTCGATCTGCGGGGCCAGCGAGACGTTGGAGCCGGAGTCGGCAACCATCTGCCACTCGTCGTCGTTCAGGTGCGACGAGTGGATGTAGGTGGTGTTGGGGTAGAGCAGGTCCATCTCCTTGAGGACACGGAGCTGGCCCTTGGTGTAGCCGAAGCGGTCCATGGCCACGTGGACGGTGATGTTGATGCCCAGCTCCTTGGCCAGCTCCCACTCGTAGCGGACCACGTCCGGCTTGCAGAAGTTGGTGCCGCGGGTGGCCAGCGCCATGGTGATGAGGGCGTTGTCGTCGCTCAGGACCTGGCTGCGGATGCGATGCGCGTCCACGCCGTCGATGCGCTCGACGCTGCCGGCGTAGTCGGGGCCGAACCACCAGGTCTGGAGCGAGGTGTTGGGGAAGCCGAAGGCAAAGACCGAGCGGATGCCGGCGTCCTGGAGGCCCTTGATGGCCGCGTCCGCGTGCGCCGGCGTGTTCATGATGTGCGACCAGTCCACCAGCGTGGTGATGCCGGCGTTGGCGCACTCGAGCGCGCCCCACTGGTTGGCCGCGTACACGTCCTCCGGCCGGTAGGCGGGCGCGAACTTGTCGAGGATGCCGGCGAAGTAGGCGCCGAGCGTGTAATCCGGCGCACAGGTGCGGATCGACGTCTCCCAGGTGTGGCGGTGGGTGTCGATGAAGCCCGGGATCACGATGTCGCCCGTTGCGTCGATGACCTCGGCGCCCTCAGCCGAGAGGTTCTTTCCCACGGCGGCGATCTTGTCGTCCTCGATCAGGACGTCGGCGTCCTGGAGCTCGCCGATCTTCGGGTCCTGGCTGAGGACGTACGCGCCACGGATCAGAGTTCGTTTCGCCATCCGAGATTGCCCTCCTGTGATTGCTGCGTCCGGCCCCCAAACCGGCGCGGATCGGGCCGGTCGCAATCGCGGCCGAACCGGTGACTCCCTATCTCATGGGCGCTCCCCCACCGGGATCGGGCCGTCCTCGGGTGCCGAGGCGCGAAGGTGCGACGCGACTGCGGAAAGGTCGGCCCCGCCGCGACCATGAGACGCCGCCTCCAGGAGCATCGAGCGGTTGAGCTCTGCCTGGGGCATCCGGGCACCAACCGCGTCGGCGAGCGCGAGGATGTGTGCCATGTCCTTGGCCGCCAGCTCCAGGCTGAAGGCGACCGGTGTCTCGTCCGGTTGCAGAAAGGCAGCCTGCTTGTACTGCACGTACGGCGCGGCAACCGCGCTCGCGGCGAAGACCTCGTAGGCGCGGGCGCGATCGACGCCGGAGCGCTCCGCCAGCACCAGCGCCTCTGCGATGGCCTCGTTGAGGCCCAGGATGGCCGCGTTGACGGCGAGCTTGATGGTGGCGCCCGATCCCAGCGCGCCCAGGTGGAAGATGCGGCCGGCGATCGATTCGAGCACCGGCCTGGCGCGCTCCAGGTCTGCCGCCTCCCCGCCCACCATGAGCGTCAGCTGGCCGGCCTCGGCCAGCGAGACGATGCCCGACACGGGCGCGTCGAGGATCGCGGCGCCGCGCTCGCGGACCTGGGGCGCCAGCTCGCGGACCACCGACGGCAGCACGGTGCTGCTGTCCACGGCCACGCTGCCCGGCGTCAGCCCTGCCAGCACTCCGTCCGGCCCCCGGTAGAGCTCACGCACCGCGGCGTCGTCGGCGACCATGCTGATGATCACCTCCGCGTCCGCGGCAGCTTCACGCGGCGTGGCCACGGCCACGCATCCGATCTCCGCGGCAAGCGCCGCGGCACGATCGGGCGTGCGGTTGCAGAGCGTCACCTGGTGGCCGTCGCGGGCGAGCGCGCGCGCCATCGCCGAGCCCATCCGGCCCGTGCCCAGGATCGCCACCCGCATCCGTCGTCCTCCCCTGACCGTGGTGTTCCGCCGTGGCTTGCTGCGGCCGCCGCCTACCGGGCGTCGTCGAGTCGACGCCGGACCGTGTCGGCGATGCGGTCCACGGACGGCAGCGCCAGGTCCTCCAGTGAGGCCGCCGCGCCCAGTGGCACGTGCGGCGACGTGATGCGCACGATGGGCGCGTCAAGCGAGTAGAAGCCCTCGTCGGCAACGATGGAGGCGATCTCCGCGCCCCAGCCGCACAGCCGCGGGTTCTCCTCGACGGTGAACAGGCGCGCGGTCCGGGCGACGGATTCCAGCAGCGTGGCCGTGTCCAGCGGCACCAGCGAGCGCAGGTCGATGACCTCGATGTCCAGGCCGTCCGAGGCGGCCAGCTGGTCCGCCGCCGCGACCGCCTTGGGCACCATGGCCGCCAGGGCCACGATGGTGGCGTCCTTCCCGGGACGCACGATTCGCGCCGTCCCCAGCCGGTCCACCAGCTCCCCGTCCGGTACCTCACCCTTGGACGCGAGCAACGCCTTGTGGGCACAGAAGATGACCGGGTCGTTGTCGCGGATGGCGGCGGCCATCAATCCCGCCGCGTCGGCAGGCGTGGACGGGGCGACGACCTTGAGGCCCGGGATGGCCATGGCCCAGTTCTCGACGCTCTGGGAGTGCTGCGCCCCGAAGCGCAGGCCCGCGCCGTTGGCGGTGTGCAGCACCAGCGGCAGCGACACCTGGCCGCCGGTCATGTAGCTGGCCTTGGCGATCTGATTGATGACCATGTCCCAGGTCACCGCGAAGAAGTCGGAGAACATGATCTCGGCGATCGGACGCAGGCCCGTCATGGCCGCACCCATGGCCGCACCCACGATGGCCTGCTCGCTGATGGGCGTGTCGCGCACCCGCTTGGCGCCGAAGCGGCCGAAGAGTCCCTCGGTCAGCTTGAACACGCCGCCGGCCGCACCCACGTCCTCGCCCAGCAGCACGACCGACGGGTCGCGCTCCATCTCCTGCGCGATCGCCCCGGCAAAGGCCGCCCGATAGGTCAGTTCCGCCACGCCGAGCCTCCGTCGCTCCACAGCTGCGTTTCCATCACGTCCGCGCCCGGTTCCGGCGCCGCCTTGGCCTCTTCTTCCGCAGCCGCGATCCTGGCCCTGGTCTCCGCCTCGATGGCGTCCAGGACGGCCGGCGCCACGCCGCGCTCTTCGAGCCGCGCGCGCTGGCGGGGGAGCGGGTCCTTCGCGAGCCAGGCCTTGACTTCTTCCTCGGGCCGGTACTTGCCCGGGTCGGCGCGCGAATGTCCGCCGTGGCGGTACGTGACCGCCTCCACGAGTGACGGTCCCTGGCCGGCGCGTGCGCGCTCGATCGCCGTGCGTGCCACCGCGTGCACGGCCTCCACGTCGTTGCCGTCCACGATGATCGACTCCAGGCCGTAGGCCGCCGCACGATCCGCGGCCGGATGCTCCACGGCCGTCACATCGCGGATGGCCGTGTACTCCATGTACTGGTTGTTCTCGCAGATGAACACGACCGGCGCCTTCCAGATGGCGGCCAGGTTGAGTGCCTCGTGGAACGCGCCGATGTTGGTGGTCCCGTCACCGAAGAAACAGACGGCGACCTGGTCCGTGCCGCGGTACTGCGCCGACCAGGCCGCACCGACGGCAATCGGCAGGTGGGCTCCGATGATCGCGTAGGAGCCCATCGCGCCGTGCTCCACGCTGGTCAGGTGCATCGAGCCGCCCTTGCCGCCCATCAACCCGGTGGAACGGCCGAAGAGCTCGGCGTAGATGGGCGCCATCGGCACGCCGCGCATCAGGGTGTGGTTGTGGCCGCGGTACGTACAGAACGTCCAGTCGTCCGGCCGCATGGCCGCGGCGACCCCGGCGGCCACGGCCTCCTGGCCCGTGCCGAAGTGCGTGGTGCCGCGCACCAGTCCCTCGAAGAAGAGCTCCTGGGCACGCACCTCGAAGAAGCGGCACTCCACCATCCGGCGGTACAGCTCGACGGCGACGTCCTCGGGCAGTGCCTCCGACGCCGCCGCGGCGCGCTCCTGCATGCTCGTCATGCTGGTCTCCCCCTCAATACGCGTTGGCGACGAAGAGCTCGTCCGATGGGAAATGCGTGATCACCTGTGGGCCGTCCGCGGTCACCACGACCTCCTCCTCGATGCGCGCCGCGGACACACCGTCGGACGCGGGGCAGTACGTCTCGAGCGCGATGACCATGCCTTCCTTCAACTCCACGGGATGGTCGAGCGAGTTGAGCCGGCTGATGATCGGGCGCTCGTGCAGCCCCAGGCCAACGCCGTGCCCGAACTGGAGCCCGAAGCACTCCATCTCGCTGTCGAAGCCGAACTCCTGCGCCTTGGGCCAGACGCTCGCGACCCGGTCCGTCGTCACGCCGGGGCGCATCAGCTCGATGCCCGCGTCGATCCACTCGCGGGCCTTCTTGTAGGCGTCGCGCTGCGAGTCGCTGGCCTTGCCAACGGCGAACGTGCGGTAGTAGCACGTGCGGTAGCCGATGAACGACTGGATGATGTCGAAGTAGGCCTGCTCCCCGGGCCGGATGATCCGGTCGGAGAAGACGTGCGGGTGCGGGCTGCAACGCTCTCCGGACACCGCGTTGATGGCCTCCACGTCGTCCGAGCCCAGGTCGTAGAGCATCTTGGTGGCCTTGGCCACCAGCTCGTTCTCACGCACGCCGGGCTTGAGCTCCTCCGAGATCATCTGGTAGACCCCGTCCACCATGGCGCAGGCCACGTTCAGCAGCGTGATCTCGTCGCGGGACTTCTGCTGGCGCGCGTCCAGCATGGTCTGCTGGCCGTCGCGCACCGTGATCCCACAGGCGGTCAGTGCCTCGTGCAGCGGCGGCTCCAGGATGTCCACCCCGAGGGGCATGCCCGCGGCGCCCTCAGCGACCAGGATGTCGTGGATCTCCCTGGCGGCGGCCGCGAAGAGGCCGGCCTCCGGCGCCACGGCCCCGCGCAGCCCGATCATGCCGCCGCGCACGTTCTCCGGCTTCAGCCAGGGGCAGTAGAGCCGGTGGTGCTTGGCGGCTGAGCCGAAGTCCCAGAGGTGCGGCTCGCCGCCACGGGTGATCAGGGCGAAACGCGTCATCTTGTCGCGCGCCCACTCGCCGATGTGGGTGGAGGTCAGGTAGCGGATGTTGTTGTGATCGAAGACCAGGAGGGCGCCGAGCCCCGATGCGTCGAGGGCCGCCTTGGCGCGCTCCAGGCGGTACGCGCGCAGCCGGTCGACGTTCCAGCGGTCTTCGAAGTCCACGTTCATCGAGCCTGGCGCGGCGTACGTCAACGGCATGCTTCCTCCTCGATCGGACGGTCAGGCGATCGCGTGTGTCGGATCCCCGAAGGTGACTCGTGGGTCGCGGCTTCGGGCGGATCTCACTGCTGCGCTCATGCCGCCCGATCATAAACCGGCACCGGCAGAAATCCAATGGCAATGCACAACGAAATCGTGACGCCACCGCGTGGAGACGAAGTTGCGACCAAACCTTGACAGAGCGTGCAGTGCTCCTTAACGTCTTCAAAGGCACTGCAACAACGGTCGCACCTGTCGCCGGCGACCGCCCTGGGCCTGTCAACCGGAGTGGCGATGCACTACGTCGGCCGCGCGGACTGGTCCATGACGCAGACAGCACCGGCTTCCACCGCGGTGGCCAACGGTCTCTCCCGGCTCGTGCTGGTTGGTGCCGCTCAGGGAGCAGTTCACACTGAGCTGGCCATCGGGGCGCTGGCGCCCGGGGGTTGGATCCAGCGTCACGTGCACTCCTACGAGGAGGCGCTCTACGTCCTGGAAGGCGCCCTGCTCCTGGAGTTGAATGGCGCTCACCATGCGCTCGAGTCCGGTGACTACGCGCTGATCCCGATCGGGGCGTGGCACATGCTCGGCAACGGCTCGCCGGACCCGGTCCGCTGGCTTGCCGTCAGCACACCGCAGCGGTTGCCGCCCGACGCCGGCCGTCGCGATACCGTCTACCTCCCCGGCCAGGCAAGCGTCGATGAGCTCAGCGCTTACGCCAGGCGGCCGGCGTTCGGCGATCCGACCGTCCAGCTCGTGGGCCACTACGACGGAACACCGCCGCAGGCCGAGGCACTTCACCTCGCCGATCCCGCCCGCGGCCGGGCGCCGGCAGGGATGGACACGGCGCTGCTGGCCTACAGCGGCATCTCCGTGAAGATGCTCGTGGATCGAGGGTTCGGGGCGGACCACCTGACCATGTTCACCGTCGACTACGAGCCGGGCGGCGCCGCTCAGGCCCACGACCACCCGTTCGAAGAGACCTATTTCTTCCTGGCCGGAGAGATCGAAGCCGAGCTGGATGGCACTCACCACGTCTTGCGCGCCGGAGACGTGGTCTTCGCGGGCGTTGGCAGCGTTCACGGCTTCTACAACACCGGCACAGACCGGGTCCGATGGATCGAAACGCAGGCACCCCAACCGCCTGCACGCCACGCCTATCGCTGGGTCGAGAGCTGGAAGCGGTTCGAGGCCGCTGTCGCGGGGAGTCCCTCGGGGAAGGAGGGCGTCGCAACCGATTGATCGAGGCAGGCATGTCCGTCGTCGCACATCTTCGACGAGCCCACTGGTGGAGGAGGCAGGAAATGCGGATGGATGACCGGCAATCGTTTCCCAGGCGCAGAGGCGTCGCATTCGGACTGGCGATCGCGCTGGTCGGAGCCGCCTGTTCGAGCAGCAGCCCGACGGCAGCACCGACCGCGGTGCCCCCAACCGCGGCCGCGGTGACCGCCGCGCCGACTGCGGCGCCGACGCCCGAGAAGACGCTCTCGATCGCCTACATTTCGTTCGCCGTCGCGAACAGCTACGACGCACCGATGCTCGCCGCCGCACAAGGCGCCGCCGGGGCGCTGAACGCCAAGCTCGATGTCTTCGACGGCAACCTCACCCCCGACACGCAGGCGCGCCAGATCCAGGATGCGGTCGCCTCGGGCAAGTACGACGGCATGATCGTGCAGCCGGTGTACGGCGCCGGACTGGTGGCCGGCGTCACGGCCGCCCTCGCCGCGGGCCTCAAGGTCGTCAACATCGACCAGATCCTGGGCACCGACTACACCACGGACAACCTGCAGATCCCGGGCCTGTCCGGAAACGTGGTGTTCATCCCCAGCGTGATGGGCAAGAAGTTCGCCGACCTGGCCATCAAGTCCTGCACGAGCCGCAACCTCAACCCGTGCAAGGTGGGCTACATCTGGTCGGTCAAGGCTGCCGGACTGGACATCGAGCTGCGCGCCGCCTACGACGCGGAGATCGCCAGCCATCCTGAGATCACCATCGTCGCCGAAGGCGAGTCCTTCTACACCACGCCGGCCGGCCTCAAGGCCGCGCAGGACATGCTCACGGCACACGCGGACATCAACGTGATCATCGGCGCCGACCAGGCCATCACCGGGGCGCTCCAGGCCGTCACGGACGCGGGCGTCAAGGACAAGGTGGAGCTGATCGGCTACGGCGCCGGTGCCATCGCCATCCAGGACATTGCGGCCGGAAATCGCTATGCAACGGTCGCGCAGCTTCCAGCGACGGAAGGACGACTCGGCGTCGAACAGCTCATCAAGGCGCTCCGGACCGGAGTGGACACTCCGGGCATGGATCCCCTGGCCGACCTGCCCGACGACGGCATCATCACCAAGGACAACGCTGGCAAGTTCACCGCGGAGTGGCCGGGCTGACATGGAGCTGTCGGCGGAGCCAACCGCTCCAGCCACGCATCTGGAGGTCGTCGAGGTCAGCAAGGCCTTCGGCGGAACGCAGGCGCTCGACGGAGTCTCGCTCGCAATCGCGGCGGGCTCCGTCCACGCCCTCGTCGGCGAGAACGGGGCGGGGAAGTCGACGCTCGCCAAGATCATCACCGGGGTGTTCCCCATGGACCAGGGCCAGTTGCTCCTGCGCGGCGCACCCGTGTCGTTCGGGTCGCCTCGCGACGCGCTCGAGCACGGCGTCGCGGTGGTCGCACAGGAGCTGGCGCTGGTTCCTCAACTGACGGTCGCGGAGAACGTCTTCCTGGGCGTCGAACCGCGACGCGCCGGCTTCGTGCGCGATCGCGAGCTGGGGGCTCGATTCCGTAGGCTGACCGCCAGCTCCGGATTCGATCTTCCGGCGGACACTCAAGCCGGCAGCCTGCCGCTGGCGAGCCAGCAACAGGTCGAGATCCTGCGCGCGCTGGCTCGCAACGCAGAGCTCATCGTCCTGGACGAGCCTACGGCCGCGCTGTCCGGCCGCGAGTCCGAGCAGCTTCACGAGATCGTGCGCTCGCTGGCCCGAGCGGGCCGGACGGTGGTCCTGGTCTCGCACTTCCTGCGTGAAGTCCTGGAGCTCTCCGACACGGTCTCGATCCTGCGCGATGGCCGCCTCGTGCGAACGAGTCGGAGCCGAGAAGAAACGGAGGCAAGCCTGATCTCGGGAATGCTTGGCCGCTCGTTCAGCCGCACGTTCCCCTCCAAGCAGTTGCCAGACGCGAAAGCGGCCGTCTCCCTCGACGTGCGCAACGTTTCGGCGCCGGGCGTCCACGACGTGAGCCTCCAGGTCCGATCGGGGGAGATCCTTGGCCTGGCCGGCCTTGTTGGCGCTGGGCGCACGGAATTGGCGCGCGCCGTCTACGGGGCCGTGCCGGTCACCTCCGGGACGGTCGTGGTCGGCCAGCGGAGCGTGTCGGGCGGCCCTGCTGCGTCCATCCGCGGCGGGGTGGCGATGATCCCCGAGTCCCGCAAGGAAGAGGGCCTGGTCGCGCGCCGCAGCGTGCGCGAGAACGTGAGCCTGGCCAGCCTGTCGCTCGTGCAGCGCTTTGGCTTCGTACGCCGGCGCGAGGAGTCCAGCGTGGTCGGGGAGGCGCTTGCGCTCGTCGACGTCCGCGCCGCGCCATCCGACTCGGTGGTCACGCTGTCCGGCGGCAACCAGCAGAAGGTCCTCTTTGCCCGCGCGCTGCTGGCGAAGCCCAGCGTGCTCATCGCGGATGAGCCGACGCGCGGCGTGGACGTCGGCGCCAAGCGCGCCATCTACGAGCTGATCGCCGGGCTCGCCGCCGACGGCGTCGGCGTCCTGCTGATCTCGAGCGAAATCGAGGAGATCCTGGGCCTCGCCCATCGGATCCTGGTCATCCGGGGCGGCCGGGCCGTCGCCGAGCTGGAGGGTGACGCGATGACCGAAGGCAACATCCTGGCCGCCGCCTTCGCGACGGCGACCCCAGCGGCTCCGGCGGCATGACGGAGGACGCACAGCGCACCGCCGTCCCGCCCCAGGAAAGCGGCGCAGCCGGTCTGGCGGCGGGCCCCGAATCCGCCGGCGCACCGCCGTCCACGTCGATCACCGGTGCCGCACGCGGACGGCGTGCGCCGCTCGAATGGGTGAAGCACGGCGGCATCCTGATCCCGCTGGTGGTCACCTTCGTGGTCCTGGCCGCCATCAGCCCGACGTTCCTGCACTTCACCAACCTGCTCAACATCCTCGACCAGCAGTCGGCGATCATGACCGTGGCGGCGGCGGGCACGCTGGTGCTCATCTGCGGCGGCCTCGACCTGTCGGTCGGAGCGACCTATGCGCTTGCCGGTGTCACGGCGGCACAGCTGACGCAGACCGCGGGCCCGGCGGTCGGAATCGCCGCCGGCCTCCTGCTCGGACTGCTGGTGGGTCTCGCCAACGGCGTCATCGTGACGCGCTTCAAGATCAATTCGCTGATCGCGACGCTGGCCATGAGCTACGTGATCACCGGCGTGGCGACCATCTCCACCAAGGGCAACCTGATCGTGGCCTTCGATCATCCCGAGTTCCAGAAGTTCGCCGCGACCCGGATCTTCGGTTTTACGAGCGCCTCGCTGATCATGATCTTGAGCGTGATCGTGCTGGCCATCGTGCTCGGCCTGACCACCTTCGGCCGCTACGTCTACGCGACCGGAGGCAACAGCGAGGCGGCGCGCCTGGCAGGGGTGCGGGTCAACGGCACGCGCATCGCCGCCTTTGCCATCAGCGGCGTGGCGGCGTCGCTCGGCGGCATCATCGACGCGTCGCGGACACTGAGCATGCAAGCCTCGTCCGGGGGATTCCTGGCCTTCACCGTCCTGGCTGGCATCGTGGTTGGCGGCACCAGCATCCTTGGCGGGGAGGGTGCGGTCTGGCGAACGGTGGCCGGCTGCCTCTTCATCGCCATGGTGGGCAACGGCTTCAACCTGGAGGGACTGGACCCCTTCTACCAACAGATCACGCTCGGACTGATCCTCCTCGCGGCCGTCGGTATCGACGCGTGGTCGCGCGGACGTCAGCGTTGATCGATCACCAGGAGGAGATACTCCGATGACACAGGATGGAGCGGTCGTCGTCATTGGCGGCACGCGCGCGATCGGCCTGGAGATCGTCCGGCACTATGCAGGTGAGGGCGGCACGGTCTGGCTCACCGGCCGGGATCCCGCCAACGTGGCATCGGCCGTCGCCGAGATGGGCCACGGCGTGAAGGGCGTGACCTTCGATCTCGCCGAGCCGGCCACCATCGCCGCCGCACTTGCCGGCGTTGGCCCGGTTCGGCGCCTGGTCCTCTGCGCCATCGATCGCGATCAGAACACGGTTCGCGACTACGACATCACCCGGGCCATCCGGCTGGTGACGCTCAAGCTGGTCGGCTTCACCGAGGTCGTTCACACCCTCATCGACCGCCTCACCGACGACGCCTCGGTGCTGTTGTTCGGCGGCATGGCCAAGGAGCGGCCGTACGCCGGTTCGACCACCGTGACCACGGTCAACGGCGGCATCGTTGGGCTGACGCGAACCCTTGTCGAAGAGTTGAAGCCGTTGCGGGTCAACGCCATCCATCCCGGCGTCGTGGGGGACAGTCCGTACTGGAGTGAGAAGCCCCAGGCCGTTGCCAACTACACCGCCCAGACTCCGGTCGGCCGCCTCGCGAGCATGGCGGACATCGTCGACGCCAGCGTGTTCCTGCTGGAGAACGGATCAGTCAACGGTGTCGACCTGATCGTGGATGGAGGCTGGCACTGCCGCTGACGGAAATTGGCCCACCAGCGGCTTGGGGCGGGTCGGAGTCCTGGTTCACGCAGGCTGCTAACGTCAGCAGGACCTGCGACCGCAGACGCACACATCCGGAGATCGCCACGTTCTCGTCCATCAACGCTTCACAGCCTCGGGTGGGTCGCTGATGGCGTCCACGCGCGCGGGGCGCGGGCCCGGGCCTGAATACGCCGAGATGGGCGACCGCCTGCGCGCGGCGCGACGATCGCGCGGCTTCTCCCTTCGCGAGCTGGCCGATCGCCTTGGCGTGTCCTCCAGCCTGATCTCGCAGGTGGAGACGGGCCGGGCCTCCCCGTCGGTCAGCACGCTCTACGCGATTGCCAACGAGCTGGACATCTCCTTGGACGCGCTCCTGTTCAACGGACGCACGCAGGCCGGACGGAATGGCATGTCGTCGGTCGAGCCGGATTCGGCGCCGGTTGAGCCGGAATCGGCGCCGGCGCGGCGCGCGCTCTCCGGTGGCCCCGTCCAGCGTGCCGACGGCCGCAAGCAGATCCGTCTCGCCTCCGGGGTCATCTGGGAGCGCCTGACCACCACCTCAGAGCCCGACCTCGACTTCATCTACGTGGTCTACGAAGTGGGCGGCGCGTCAGGTCCCGCCAATGCCTTCCAGCGCCACGCCGGCCACGAATGGGGCTACGTACTGTCCGGGACGCTGTCCGTGACCATCGGCTTCGACGAATACCAGCTCGAAGCGGGCGACTCCGTGTCGTTCGACTCGATGGTTCCCCACCGGCTGGCTAACCTGGGTGTGCAACCCGTCCATGGCATCTGGTTCGTCATGGGACGCCACGCCGGCCACATGGCCGCGGAGGTCTCGAACTTGAACGGATTGAGCTGGCAGGAGCCTCCTCCGACCGCCGGGACCGACCACGAACCGTAGGTCTGCGTCAGGAGCGCTGCGACGCTCCCCGGTCCTTCCAGGCCAGGACCTGCTTCAGTACGGCCGTCGAGTCGAACCACGCGTTCTCGCGGCAGATCAGGCCGTCCCGCAGGTCGAAGATGTGCAGGATCCGCACCTGGACCGGAGCCCCGTCACCGTCGACGCCGGCCCACGCCCCCTGCACGTGCCCGGTGATGATCGACTCGTCCACGACGCGCGTCCCGGTTGCGTCGCTGAAGCGCATGACCGACTCGAGCTTCAGGTCCGGAATCGCGTCGATGATGTCCGAATACACGGCCGCAACCGCCGCCTTGCCGTGGACCGGCGACAACGGATGGGTGACGTCGTCCCAGACGATGTCGTCCGTGTAGGTCGCCAGCGTGGCGTCCACGTCATGCGCGTTCTCCGCGGCGAAGTGGCGATCAACGACGTCCATGCCCACCTCCGTGTTCGATGCTTGCCCGCGAGGGATTACAGGTCGAACGGCTCCGGCGCGCGCGCGTAGCAACCGATGACGCGGACCTCGTAGGCCGCCTCCCGCAACTCGGCCAGCGCGGCGTCCGCTGACGGGTCGGACAGGTCGGCATCGACGTCCACCCAGAAGACGTACTCCCAGCTGTGCGCGCGCGACGGGCGCGACTCCAGCTTGGACATGTTCAGTTTGTGCTTGGCCAGAACGCCGAGCACCCGGTAGAGCGCGCCGGGCTCGTTGCGCACGCCGACCAGCAGCGTGGATCGGCGCGGCCGCGGGTCGATGGCCGCCGACGGCGAGACCGTGCCACCGGCCGCGAGAACCAGGAAGCGGGTCCGGTTCTGGGGCTCGCTCTGGATGTCTGTTGCCAGTACCTCCAGGCCGAACAGCGCCGCGGCCCGGGGAGACAGCACGGCCGCCGAGCCGTGCTCCTGCCGGTCGCGAATCATCTTCCCGGCGCCGGCCGTGTTGGTGGAGGCGAGCAATTGCCAGGGGCGCGTGCGGAGGAAGCCCTCCGCCTGGCCGAGCGCCTGGATGTGGGAGTAGACCCGCTCGATCGATTCGATGGAATCGCCCGGCAGGCCGGCCAAACACAGGCGCACGGGCACGATCACCTCGCCGACGATGCTGACGGTCGATTGGGCCAGCAGGTCGTAGACCTCGCGAACGGTGCCGAAGACCACGTTCTCGATGGGCACGACCGAGGCATCTGCCGACCCGCTCGCCACCGATTCCACCGCGTCGGCGAAGGTAGGCACGGGCGTCGCGGTCACTCCGTCCCCGAAGTAGGCGATCACGGCGTCCTCGGCGAACGAGCCCGGCTCGCCGGGGAAGATCACGCGGAGGTCGGCTGCCATGCGGCTGCCAGCGTCTTCTGTGAGCTCGGCGACCTCTGCCACTTCAGCTACGCAGCTCACGGCATACGCGAGGGTTCACTACGCGGTGGTGCCCGCAGGCCAGGCCGTGAACCCCGGAGGTTATGCCGTGAGTCGCGTAGGCTGCGTCGGCGCCCCCGCCACCGGTTGAGCGTCCCAGCGTCATCAAACCCGGGTCAGCCAGGAGGCATACCTCGGCTCGAGGCCGCGCACGGCCCGGAAGTAGGTCTCCTGGAGGCGCTTGACCACCGGGAAGGACGAGCCGTCGCCGACCGGCCGGTCGTCGATCGACGCGACCTCGGCGATCTGCACGCCGGTCCCGGTGAAGAACACCTCGTCGGCGAGCAGGAGCTCCGTGCGGTCGATCTTGCGCTCCACGACTTCATAGCCGAGGTCCCGCGCGAGCTGGATCACGCACGCCCGGGTGACCCCGGCCAGGACGTCGTCCGAGATCGGCGGCGTCTCGATGCGCCCTTCGAAGACCACGAACAGGTTCGCCGACGACGCCTCCGCCACGTGGCCGTCCGCGTTCAGCAGCACCGCCTCGCCGTAGCCGGCCGCGTGGGCATCCTCCACGGCGAGGCACGCGTTGACGTACGAGCCGGTGATCTTGCCGCGCGCCGGGACCGCGTTGTCGTTGACGCGCTGCCAAGCGGACGTGGCGACGCGCAGGCCCTCCGTCGCCACGTAGTCGCCCATCGGCAGCGTGAAGATGCAGATCCGATCGTCGAGATCGGAAAGCTGGAGGCGGATGGCCTGGGCCGCCTTGTAGAGCAACGGGCGGATGTACTGGTCGCGGCTGTCGCCGTTGCGGCGCAGCAGCTCGGCCGTGATCTCGACCAGGTCCGCGGCACTCTGCGGCACTGACGCGCGCAGCAGCCGGCCGTTGCGGAGCATGCGCTGGTAGTGCTCCAGCGCGAAGAGGATCGCCAGCCCGCCGTCGTGCTGACGGTAAGCGCGGATGCCCTCGAACACGGCCGTCCCGTAGTTGAACGCGTGCGTGGCGATGGACACGTTCGCGTCCGCGAACGGAACGTACTTGCCCTGGAACCAGGCGTACGCGCCGATGGTGGTGTGGAGCGCGTCGTCAGTGGCGGCGTGCGGGTTCGCCGCGGGAACGGCAGGGCGGTCGATCACGGTGCTCATCAGTCCACCTGTCCTTGCTCGAGCTTGCCGAGGCTTGGATCGAATTCGTTGCGCGGGTGTTCGTCCGTGCGCGCCGCACGGTTGTTGCCGGCGCGTTCCGCGGCACCGGCCCACCACTCTTCGTCCAGCAGTTGATTGAGCGCGTCCAGGTAGGCCTCCACGGACGCGGCGACGATGTTGGGGCTCTGCGACGAAGCCTGGTAGGTGCCGTGGGCCCGCGCTCCCGTGGCACCCTCCGGGGGAAGCAGCCTGACGGTCACCCTGGCGTCTGAATCGGAGCCCTCGTGCATCGCGCGCACGTCGTAGCCGACCAGGCGCGGGTGTCCGCTCAGCACGTCCTGCAGCGCACCGTCCACCGCGCGGAACAGCGCATCCACAGGGCCGTTGCCCTCCGCCGACGCCTGCCAGCGGTGGTCGCCACTCTCCAGCACCACCGCCCCGCGGCTGCGGCTGTTGGAGCTGGACGTGCAGGTCCAGCGCGCGAGATGGAGCGTCGGGTCTCCCGTCAGGGCGGGCGCGGCGGTCTCGGTCATCAGGCGGTCCTCCCCGCTTCCAGCGGCTGATCGATCGTGAAGTGGCGTTCGTCCCGACGGCGAAGCTGCGCGCCGGACTTCCAGATGGCGTATTCGAGGGAGTCGACCAGCGCGATCTCCGACGCGGCGATGATGTTGGTGGCCGAGCCGGCGGTGGTCCAGGACTTCCCGGCCGCGTCGCGCGACTCGATGAGCACGCGCGTGCGCGCGGCCGTGGCTGCGTCGCCGTCCACGATGCGCACCTTGTAGTCCACCAGGTGGACCTGGTCGAGCACCGGGTAGAACGCGGCCAGGGCCTTGCGCAGAGCCTGGTCGAGCGCGTTGACCGGGCCGTTGCCGTCGGCGGCGGTGTGCAGCACTTCCGTGCCCACCTCCACCTTGACGCTCGCCTCGGCCTCCGTCTCACCGGGCGCCGTGGTGCCGCGGCTGCCGTTGCGCTGCTCCACCAGCACGGTGAATGCTTTGACCCGGAAGGGTGCTGCGTACTCCGGACGGCGGCGGTGGATGAGCAGCTCGAACGACGCGTCCGCGCCCTCGAACGAGGCGCCCTCTGACTCCAGCTCCTTGATCAGCTGCGAAAGCTCACGCGCGTCCATGACGCCGTCGAGCTCCTGGCCCAGCTGCTCGGCACGCCAGCGCGTGTTGACGCGGCCGCCCAGCTCCGACACCACCAGTCGCGTCTCGTTCCCGACCAGCGCCGGATCGATGTGCTGGTAGGCATGGCGCACGCGGGCCGTGGCCGCACCATGGACGCCGCCCTTGTGTGCGAAGGCGCTCACGCCGACGTACGGCTGATGGTCGTTGGGCGTGATGTTGGCCACCTCGGCGACGAACGCGGAGAGATGCGACAGGCCGGTCATGTCGGCGGCGGACGGCACGGTTGCCATGCCCATCTTCAAAGCCAGGTCCGCCCAGATGGTCACGATGTTGGCGTTGCCACAGCGCTCGCCGTAGCCGTTGACCGTGCCCTGGACGTGCCGGACCCCGGCTTGCACCGCGGCCAGCGAATTGGCCACTGAGAGGCCCGCATCCTCGTGGACGTGGATCCCGAAGCGCGGCGTCTTCTCCCGGGAGAGGTCGCCGAAGGATCCGATCACCACGGCCGTGATGTCACGCACCTCGTCGGTGATGCAGCCGCCGTTGGTGTCGCACAGGACCAGGGTTCCGGCACCACCCGCGAGCGCGGCGCGCAGCGTGGCCAGTGCGTACGCCGGATCCGCCTTGTAACCGTCGAAGAAGTGCTCGGCGTCGTAGACCACCTCGCGGCCGCCCTGGGTCAGGAAAGCCACCGAGTCGCCGACCATGGCCAGGTTCTCTTCCGCGGTCGCGCCCAGCACCTCCGTCACGTGGAGCAGCCAGCTCTTGCCGAAGATGGTCACGACCGGCGTCTCCGCCTCGATCAGGGCGCGCAGGTTGGGGTCGTCGGCGGGCTTGTTGGCGCGGTGGCGCGTGGAGCCGAAGGCGGCCAGCCTGGCGTTGTGCCAGGTGATCGACTTGGCGGCGGCGAAGAAGTCGGCATCCTTGGGGTTGGAACCCGGCCAGCCGCCCTCGATGTAGGGGAAGCCGGCCTCGTCCAGGCGCTTCGCGATCTTCACCTTGTCGGCGAGCGAGAGGACCATGCCCTCCCGTTGCGTGCCGTCGCGCAGGGTGGTGTCGTAGAGCAGAACCGGTTCGTCCGATCGGGCGCTCACCGCACGACCTCCAGGTGGGGCCGTGCGTCGGCCGTGGTTGGCGACCGCTGCAAGCGCTCGATCACGGCATCGGTCATCGACGTCGTGCCGACCACCTCCGTGTCCGCCGCGGGGTCCAGACCGGCCAGGTCACGGGTGCGATAGCCGTCCGACAGGGTGGTCCGGACGGCCGATTCGATGCGGTCGGCGAGATCGCCGAGCCCCAGCGACCAGCGCAGGAGCATGGCCGCGGAGAGGATGGCGCCGAGCGGGTTGGCGAAGTCCTCACCGGCGATGTCCGGCGCGGAACCGTGGACCGGCTCGTACATCCCGAAGCGGCCGTATTCGGTCTCGCGGTTGCCGAGCGACGCTGACGGGAGCATCCCCAGCGAGCCCGTGAGCACGGACGCCTCGTCCGAGAGGATGTCGCCGAAGAGGTTCTCTGTGACCACCACGTCGAACGCACCGGGTTGCGTGATCAGCTGCATAGCGAACGAATCGACCAGGCGGTGCTCCAGGGCAATCTCCGGGTGCTCACGGCCGACCTCTTCCGCGATGGTGCGCCAGAGGCGGCTGGTCGCCAGCACGTTGGCCTTGTCCACGCTGGTGACGCGGCGGCGACGGCTGGACGCAAGCTCGAAGGCCAGCTCCACGATGCGGCGGATCTCGCTCTCGCTGTAGGGCAGCTCGTCCTTTGCCGAGCGCTCCTCGCCGGCCGCGGCAGCGGCCGCAGCGGCCTCCGCCTCTCGTCGCTTGCCGAAGTAGAGGCCACCGGTCAGCTCGCGGAGGATCAGCAGGTCCACGCCGCGCAACCGGTCCTCGCGGAGTGGCGAGGCGTCGATAAGTGCCGGCTGGAGCGTGATGGGCCGCAGGTTGGCGAAGAGCCCCAGGCCCTTGCGCAGCTTGAAGAGGGCCTGCTCGGGACGCACCGGAGAACCCGGGTCGTCCCATTTCGGGCCGCCGACCGCGCCAAGCAGGACTGCGTCCGCGGCCGCGCAGGCGGCAAGGTCCTCGTCGCGCAGCGCCATGCCGTATTCGTCGATCGCGGCACCGCCGACGAGGCGCTCGTCCCACGCGAACGTGACGTCCGAGTCGGCCGAAACGGCCTCGAGGACGCGGGTGGCCGCCGCGGTGACCTCCACGCCGATCCCGTCGCCAGGGAGCTGGACGATGCGGTAGGTCACGAGCGTGCCTCCGCGGCGAGCAGCTTCTCCAGCGCCCCGAGGTACGCCTCCAGCGATGCCTCGATGATGTTGGTCGAGAGGCCGTGGCCGGTCTCGGTCTCCGCGCCGTGTTCCGCATCGGACGATCTCCGCGCCCGAACCAGCACCTGGCCCTGTGCGTCCTCGCCGCCGCTGACGGCGCGGATCTCGTAATCGGTGAGCGTGGGATGCCAGCCGAGCACCGGCTCCACGGCCGCGTCGACGGCGCCGAACAACGCATCCACCGGACCGTTGCCCGTACTGTCGGCCGTGCGCGCGTCCCCGTTGAGCGTCAGCGAGACGCTCCCCGACGATCGTCCGCCGTGGCTCGAGGTGACGCTCCAGCCCTGGAGCTGGACGCCGGCGATCGAGCCTGCCTCCGGCGCGGGGCCGCCCTCGGCGGCCTGGCGCTCCACCAGGGCCGCAAGGTCCGCATCCGTGACCTCCTTTTTGGCGTCCGCAAGCGCGGTCGCCTGCCGGTACACCTAATCTAGGGCCTCACCTTCCAGCTCGTAGCCCAGCTCTTTCAGCTTGCCCTGGAGCCCGCGCCGGCCGGAGAGCTTGCCGATCGACAAGCGGGATCCGGCAAGGCCGACCGACTGCGGGGTCATGATCTCGTACGTCAGCGGGTTCTTGAGCATGCCGTCCTGGTGGATGCCGGACTCGTGCGCGAACGCATTCTTGCCGACGATCGCCTTGTTGGGCTGCACCAGGAATCCGGTCAGGTAGCTGACCAGGCGCGAGGCGGCGCTGATCTGCTCCGTCTGCACGCTGCTGCCGCCGCCGGCGAACTGGGTGGGCCGCGTGCGCAGCGCCATGACCACCTCTTCCAGCGACGCGTTGCCGGCCCGCTCACCGAGGCCGTTGATGGTCACCTCCACCTGGCGCGCACCGGCCTGCACGGCGGCCAGCGTGTTGGCCGTGGCCAGTCCCAGGTCGTTGTGGCAATGCACGCTGATCACCGCGCCCTTGCCAACCTTTTCCACGACTCGTGCCGTCAGGTCGCCGAACTCGGCCGGGATGGCGTAGCCGACCGTGTCCGGGATGTTGACCGTGGTCGCACCCGCGTCCACGACCGCCTCGTAGACCCGCAGCAGGAACTCGGGGTCCGTGCGGGAGGCGTCCTCTGCACTGAACTCCACCTCGGCGTCGGGGCCCAGCTGCTGGCGCGCGTAGCGGACCCAGTGCGCGGCGGCGACCAGCGCCTCGTCGCGGCTGATGCGCAGCTTGTGGGTGAGGTGGATGTCCGACGTGGCGATGAACAGGTGCGCGTGCGGCCGCTCCGCGGGGAGCAGCGCTTCCACCAGCCGCTGCGGGTCGCCGTCGCGGCAGCGCGCCAGGCCGGCCACGGCCACGCCGCGCGTCTCCCTGGCGATCCGCTGGACCGCCTCGAAGTCACCCGGCGAGGAGGCCGGGAAACCTGCCTCGATCACGTCCACGTTCAGGCGTACCAGCTGGCGCGCCACTTCCAGCTTCTCGGCGACGGTCAGGCCGGCGCCGGGGGCCTGCTCGCCGTCACGCAGCGTGGTGTCGAAGATCCGGATGGTGGTCTCTCCCCGGCCCGCGGCCGGGACGGGTACGCCGGAGACGGCGGTGGCGCTCATTTCGCCGCTCCGGCGGCCGCTGGTGTTGCGGTTGCCGCTGGTGCCGCGCTGGCCTGCGTCCCGGCCGAGGCCTGGGTCTGGCCGTCTCGCACCTCGACCGGGTTGAGGAACGCCATCTGCGATCGCAGGTGGGCGCCGACCTCTTCGATCTGGTGGTGCTTGTCCTGCTCGCGCAGGCGGTTGTACTCGGGCCGGCCGGCCTCGTCCTCCTCGATCCAGCGCTGCGCAAAGGCACCGCTCTGGATGTCCGTGAGGACGTCCTTCATGGTGGTCTTGACGCCCTCGATGATCCGCGGGCCGCTCACGTAGTCGCCGAACTCGGCCGTGTCGCTGACGCTGAAGCGCATGTAATTGAGGCCGCCGCGGTACATCAGGTCCACGATCAGCTTCAGCTCGTGCATGGTCTCGAAGTAGGCCAGCTCCGGCTGGTAGCCGGCCTCCACCAGCGTCTCGAACGCGGCCTTGACCATGGCCGAGACGCCGCCGCAGAGCAGCGACTGCTCTCCGAAGAGGTCCGTTTCGGTCTCCTCCGCGAACGTGGTCTCCAGCACGCCGGCGCGCGTGGCACCGATGCCGCGAGCGTAGGCCAGCGTCCTGGCGCGGGCCGTCCCCGAGGTGTCCTGGTGAACGGCGAACAGCGCCGGCACGCCGCCGCCGGCCTGGTAGACGGAGCGCAGCAGGTGGCCGGGGCCCTTGGGCGCCACCATGCCGACGTCCACACCCTTGGGCGGATGAATGCGCTCGAATCGGATGTTGAAGCCGTGGGCGAACATCAGCAGCGCGCCCGGCTTGAGGTTCGGCTCGATCTCCGCGTCGTAGACCTTCTTCTGGGCGGTGTCCGGGATGAGGATCATGACCACGTCGGCCTGCTTGACCGCGTCCGCGACGCTGGCCACGCGCAATCCGGCGTCCTGGGCCACCTGCCGGCTCTTGGAGCCGGGCGCCAGGCCGACCACTACGTCCACACCGGATTCGTGCAGGTTGAGCGCATGGGCGTGGCCCTGGCTGCCGTAGCCGATGATCGCGACCGTCTGGCCTTTGAGTGCCGACGGATCGGCGTCGTTGTCGTAGTACATGCGTGCCGGCATCAGCTAAGAGACCTCCTCGGTGGCGTCGCTCGCGGGCGAGGCCTTGTGTTCGGGAAGCGCCGGCACTTCGCCGGCCTTGAGAATCTGCTCGACGTCCACGGTGCTGTTGCCGCGGCCCATGGCCACGACCCCGGTGCGCACCAGCTCGCGGATCCCGAAGCTGTTCAAGAGCGCGATGACCGCATCGATCTCGTGCTCCGTCCCGGTCGCTTCGACGACCAGCGTCTCGGACGAGACGTCCAGCACGCGGCCTTTGTACAGCTCCACGATCTTGAGGATCTCGGCGCGGTTGTGATTGCTGGCGCGAACCTTGACCAGCGCCAGCTCGTGCTCGATGACGCCGGACTGCGGCAGGTCCTGGACCTTGAGCACGTCGATGAGCCGGTAGAGCTGCTTCTCCATCTGTTCCACGGCAAAGTCGTCGCCGCGCAGCGTGATGGTCATGCGTGAGACGTCCGGACGCTCGGTGTGCCCGACGGCCAGCGACTCGATGTTGAAGTTGCGGGCGCGGACCAGGCTGGCCACCCGGTTCAGGACGCCCGGCCGGTTGTTGACGATGACCGCCAGCACGTGGCGGTGCGCCTCGCCCGAGCCGGGGACGTAGCGTTGGGTCGGAGGTGCGATTTCTGCCGTCATCTCATCAACCCTCCGCCGACTCGCCCCACGTCTCGATGAGGTCGGAAAGGCCCTTGCCCGCCGGCATCATCGGGAAGACGTTCTGGGTCTCCGCGATCTCGAACCAGACCAGCGCCGGCCCCTCGACCGCCTGTGCAGCGCGAATGGCGGGCTCGACCTCATCGGGCGTGGCGGCCTTGAAGGCCGGAATGCCGTACGCCTCGGCCAGCTTCAGCCAGTTGGGCCCGGGCAGGTGCGCCGAGTGGAAGTTGCTGCCGTAGAAGATCTCCTGCCACTGCCGGATCATGCCCAGCTTCTTGTTGTCCATGAGCGCGATCTTGACCGGGATGCGGTCGGCGGCCAGGGTCATCAACTCCTGGCTGGTCATCTGGAAGCCGCCGTCGCCCACCACGGCCCAGGTTTCCTTGTCCGGCCGGCCGAGCGCTGCGCCCATTGCCGCCGGGACGCCGTAGCCCATGGTCCCCAGGCCGCCCGAGCTCAGGTGCGAGTCGGGACGCTTGAAGCCGGCGTAGCGAGCCAGCCACATCTGGTGCTGGCCGACGTCCGAAACCAGCGTCGCGTCGTGGTCGGTCAGGTCGCCGAGCGTGCGGATCACGTAGTCCGCCGAGAGCAGGCCGTCGCGCCAGGCGCCGGAGCCGTGCCAGCTGCTGCCTTCCGATTCGCTGCGCCATTCGGCCAGCTGCTCGAAGTAGTCCTTCCGCTCGGATGCGTCGCGCTGGCGGAGCAGCGGCGTGAGCGCGCGAAGGACGCGCTTGACGTCGCCAACGATCGGCACGTCCACGGCCACGTTCTTGCCGATCTCGGATGGGTCGATGTCCACGTGGACGATGCGCGCGTTGGTGGCGTAGGTGCTGACCTTGCCCGTGACACGGTCGTCGAAGCGCATGCCCAGCGCGATCAGCAGGTCCGCCGACTGGATGGCGCGGTTGACGTGCTTCCAGCCATGCATGCCCATGAAGCCGTAGCTCAGCGGATGCGTCTCGTCGATGGCGCCGACGCCGAGCAGGGTATGTGCGATGGGGATCTGGGCCTTCTCCGCGAACTCCCGCAGGTCGTCGACGGCCCCGGCGAGCAGGATCCCGTGGCCGGCCAGGATGACCGGTCGCTGCGCCCCCTCGATGGCCTCGGCCGCGACCCGCAATTGCTTGGGGTGCCCGTCGCGCGTGGGCTTGAAGCCCGGCAGGTCGATGGTCACCGGATGCGGCGCCCTGGTCTCGGCCATCAGAGCGTCCTTGGTGATGTCCACGTGGACGGGCCCCGGCCGGCCGCTGCGCGCGATGTAGAACGCCTCCGCGAAGACTCGCGGCAGGTCGTCTGCGTTGCGCACCAGGAAGTTGTGCTTGGTCATCGGCAGGGTGATGCCGGTGATGTCGATCTCCTGGAAGGCGTCCTTGCCGATCAGCGCGCCGGGCACGTTGCCGGTGATCGCGACCATGGGGACGCTGTCCAGTTGCGCGGTGGCGATGCCGGTGACCAGGTTGGTGGCGCCGGGACCGGAGGTGCCCAGGCAGACCCCGACCCTGCCGCTGGCGCGCGCATAGCCGTCCGCCGCGTGGGCCGCGCCCTGCTCGTGCCGCACCAGGACGTGGCGCAGTTCCGGATAGTCGTCGAGGACGTCGTAGAGCGGGAGGATCACCCCGCCGGGATAGCCGAACAGCACGTCCACGCCTTGCCGCAGCAGCGCTTCACAGACCACGTCCGCACCGATACGCGTCCTGTTGCGCGGCTTCGCGTCGGACAGCATGTCCGTGCGAGCGCGCTCCACCTCCGCAGCGGCCTTGGTGCCGGCACTCGGCACATGGCTGTGGCGCGCCTTGCGTATCGAGTCGTCCGTCTTGGGTTGCCCAGTCTTGGCGGGCGGTGCGCTTGCCATCTCGATTGGTCCTCGTGCTCGGATGCCTGGTCGATCGGGTTCGTGGTGGGCATACAAAAACCCCTGCCTTCCCGGCAGGGGTCCTGGTGGTTCCGAAGTGGCCGTTGCCAGCGGCGCTCTACCTCCGTCTGCCTCCAGGCTCCCGCCGGGAGCCGGTAATAAGGGCGAGGAGCCCTACTACGAGGAGGTCGAGCTTGGCGAAGAGGGTCTCTGACGGGGACGCGAGGCGAACGGGCACGCGGCTGCCGTCGGCGCGGATCGCGACGGCGACGAAGCTGCGCTTGGTCCGGGTCTCGGTCACGGTCTGAGCATACCTCCGCTGCCCCGGCTGCATGAATATCCGGGTCAGGCGGCGCAGCCTAGCAGGACGTTCGGTCCGGTGTCTACTGGCACCATCGGCTGGTCGGTGTCCGTTTCGTTTCACTTTCGACGCCGCCCCATGGGTCCACGGCCGGCGTGACCGCGCTGGTCGCCGCCGTGGTCACCAGGTGACCAGTCTCCGCACTTGCCGATCGACAACGACTCGGGAGCGTGGGCCTTGTAGCTCAGTGCTCCGCAACTGGCCCACGTGGTGACCAAAAGGGCCGCCACTCCCTCGTCCGGGTGAGCTTGCGCCGATCGGTCAACACCGAGTGGTCAGCAGGTAACCAACGACGTCGGCAACCCCGGTCAAACATTACGGACCGGCTGGGGATAGTCATGACAGGCGCCCTCCACGAGCGCCACACTCGTTGGAGTCCTGATGAGCTTTGAACGCCCGGCCATAGCGAGACTCAAAGCCGGCGACATCGGCGGTCTCACCGACCTGGTGGAGGCGTATCAACTCCAGGCCATCCGGACGGCCTACCTGATCGTGCGTGACCGGCCGCTCGCCGAGGACATCACCCAGTCGGCGTTCATCCGCGCCTTTGAGCGGATTGCCCAGTTCGACTCGGAAGCCTCCTTCGGGCCATGGTTCCTGCGAAGCGTTGCCAACGACGCCATCAAGGCGGCCGAGCGTGCCCGTCGCTCGCAGTCCCTGGACACCGAGGAGGAGGACGGCGCGCCGGCCATGGTCCTGACTGACGGCGCCGCCGGACCGGAAGCGCTCCTCGAGCAGGCAGAAGACGCGACAGCGGTGTGGGCACTGCTCGGCCGGCTGCCGCCCCGGCAGCGTGCGGCCGTGGTTCTGCACTATTTCGACGGGCTCAGCGGCGCCGAGATCGCAGACCAGCTCCACGCGTCGCCCGCAACGGTGCGCTGGCGACTGTTTGCGGCGCGGGCAAAGCTCAGGACCTGGCTCGGCGCCCGGGTGGACTGACCGATGAAGCAGCAGGCCGATACCGACCGTCCAGGCGATCCCACCCCCGAACCGGGAGCCAAAGCAATGAACGCCCAGATCCTCCATGACACGCTGTCCTCGATCGCTCTGGAAGCAGTGCCCTCTACCACCAACCTCTGGCCCGGGATCAGTCGTCAGCTCGCGGGGCGCGAGCGTCGCTCCCGCCTGCGGTCGGCGCTGGAGCTGCGCCCGCCGCGGCTGGCGGCCCTCGCGCTGGCCGCGGTCGCGCTCGTCTTCGTCGGCGTGGTCTTCGGCCAGGCGTTGCTGCCGGGCCAGCTGAGCACCGCCCAGGCGGCCGACCTCGCCCGCAACGATCCGCAGGTCACGGCGATCCTGCACGGCGACATCGCCATCGTGACCGTCACCAGCGTGGTCAACGACGTCGCCACCGTCATGGTCCAGAACAGCCACGGCCAGTCCGTCACGGTCTCGGTGGACCTGCAGCACCGCATCGTGACGCAGGTCTACCAGGGCCCGCAGCTGTCCGCGGCGCTCACTACGGTGGCGACGACCGTGATCGCGGCGGATCCACGCACGAGCGCCTTGCTCGCCCGCGGCGCCACCGTCGGCCGCATCGTGCCCATCCAGGTGACCGGCGAGACGCTCGATCCGGCGACCGGCCAGCGGTCGGAGACCACGCAGACCTGGGCCCAGGTTCCCCTGACGCTCGACGGCCAGACGTGGCAGGCCTACGTCGACCTGCCGAACGCGCGGATCGATCAGCTGGTCGACCCGCAGGGCAGCCAGGTCCAACTTCCCTAGGCGGTTGGACGCAAGCAACGCTCGCGGGGCCGTAGAGTGCGGCCCATGACCGCGGACATCCTCTTCACCGGCGGAACGGTGCGCACCATGGACCCGGCGCGTCCCCGGGTCGACGCGGTGGCCGTGGCCGGCGGGCGCATCGCGGCGGTGGGTGCGGAGGCGGACGTGCTCGCGATGGCCGGCCCGCGCACGCGCCGCATCGACCTTCACGGGCGAACCCTGCTGCCCGGTTTCCAGGACGCGCACGTCCATCCGTCCATGGCCGGCATCGGGCTGCTGCGCTGCCCGCTCCACGACGTGCCTGCCACGCCGGACGACTATCTCCGTGTCATCCGCGACTACGCCGACGCGCATCCCGACGACGAATGGATCGAGGGCGACGGCTGGTACATGTCCGCCTTCCCGGGCGGCACGCCGACAGCCGCCGACCTGGACCGTGCCGTCCCGGACCGGCCCGCGTACTTCGACAACCGGGACGGCCACGGCGCCTGGGTCAACTCGGCCGCGCTGGCACGCGCCGGCATCACCGCAGAAACCCCGGACCCGCCGCACGGCCGGATCGAGCGGGACGCGGACGGCAACCCGACCGGGACGCTCCACGAGGGCGCCGCCGAGCTCGTCAATCGCCTGATCCCGTCGCCCACACCCGAGGATCGCGTCAAAGGCCTGGAGCTCGGCCAGGCCTACCTCCAGCGGCTCGGCATCACCGCCTGGCAAGACGCGTGGGTCACCGAACCGGAGCTGGACGCCTACATCACCTTTGCGGAACGCGGCCTGCTCACGGGACGTGCCGTGGCCTGCCATTGGTGGGACCGCGACCAGGGCCTGGAACAGATCGAGTCGCTGATCGCCCGCCGGGCGCGCAGCCGGGTTGGCCGGCTCACCGCGGGCACGGTCAAGATCATGCAGGACGGCGTGGCGGAGAACTTCACCGCCGCCATGCTCCACCCCTACGTTGGCCCGGACGGCGCGCCGACGGCCAATCGCGGCTTGAGCTTCGTGGAGCCGGAGCTGCTCAAGCGGGCCGTGACGGAGCTGGACGCGCTCGGCTTCCAGGTCCACTTCCATGCGCTCGGCGATCGCGCGGTCCGCGAGGCCCTGGATGCCGTTGAGGCCGCGCTGCGGAAGAACGGTCCGACCGATGGCCGCCACCACCTGGCCCACCTCCAGATCGTGGACCCCCTGGACTGGCCACGTTTCAAGGCACTCAACGCCACGGCCAACATCCAGCCGTTCTGGGCCTGTACGGACGAGCAGATGACGAAGCTGACGCTGCCGTTCCTGCCCCCGGAACGGGCCGCGCTCCAGTACCCCTTCCGGAGCCTCCTCCGGGCGGGCGCCCGTCTGGCAGGCGGCAGCGACTGGACGGTGAGCACGCCCAATGTCATGGCAGAGATCGCGGTCGCGGTGAGCCGCGTCTGCGAGGAAGATCGGAGCGCCGAGCCGTTCATCCCGTCGGAGGCGCTGACGCTGGAGGACGCGCTCGCAGCGTTCACGCACGGCTCCGCCTACGTGAACCACCTGGACGCGGTGACCGGCACGATCGAAGTCGGGAAGCTGGCCGACCTCGTGGTCCTGGACCGGGACCTCGACCATCTGGACGGCACGCCGCTCGGCGACGTGCAGGTGCTCCTCACCCTGATCGAGGGCGAGGCCGTCTTCGAAGCCGGGGAGCTCGAGAGCGCCTGAGCGGCGGCGGCGGTCAGATCCCGGTGTAGAGGTAAAGCTCGGTGTCGTTCGCCGCGTCAGTGCCCCACATGTAGAGCCCGCCGTAGGCCAGGGTCAGATCCTGCGGATAGAAGCTGCCCCCGGGCGTGGTGTCGGCGACCATCTGCGTGCCGTCGCTCGATCCGTCGCTGCGCCACAGCTCCACGCCGTGCGTGGCGTCCTGCGCCGCGAAGTAAAGAGCCCCGTTGGCGACGAGCAGGTACGACGGGTTGGAATCGGCCGCGCCGGGTCCGTTGATGTCCTTGACCATGGACGTGCCGAGCGCGGTGCCGTCACTGCGCCACAGCTCCATGCCGTAGGTCCCGGTGGAGGCGCTGAAGTAGAGAACGCCGCCCATCGGGGTCAGCCAGGCCGGATCCTGTGGAGCCGTGCTGGTGGGGCTGCTGGGCACGATCTGGGTGGTCGTCGTCCCGTTGGTCCGCCACAGCGACCGCGTGTCCGTGCCGACAGTTGCCGCGAAGTAGAGCCAACTGCCCATCTTCGTCAGCTCCGTGGGAAATGAGCTCTTGGAGCCGCCGTTGATGTTCTTGACCAGCTTGGTGCCGGCCTTGGTCCCGTCCGTCGACCACAGCTCCGTGCCATGGCTGGCGTCCCGAGCCGAAAAGTAGACCCGGCCGCTGAATGCCGCGAACTCCGATGGGTCCGAGTCGGCGACGCCGGGCCGGATGTCCTTGACCATCGTGGTGCCGGCCTTGGTGCCGTTGCTCCTCCAGAGCTCAGTGCCGTGGGTCGCGTCCGTGGCGGCGAAGTAGAGCGTTCTGCCAATCTGTGTGAGGTGTTGCGGCGTCCCGTAGCCGGAGCCCGGGCGGATGTCCTTAACCAGCTTGGTGCCGGCCTTGGTGCCGTCGCTCTTCCAGAGTTCCTGCCCGTGCGTGCCGTCGTTGGCCTGGAAGAAGAGGGTGTGCCCGACCACGGTCAACTCCGTCGGGAACGAGCCCTGGATGCCGCTGCGGATGTCCTTGACCATCCGAGTGCCGGGCATCGTGCCGTCCGATCGCCACAGCTCCCAGCCCTTCTGGCCGTTGGTGGCCGAGAAGTAGAGGACGTCGTCCATCACGGTCAGCCCGTCCACGTCCGCGCCGGTGACGCCGGGGTAGATGTCCTTGACCATGCTGGTCACGCCCGTGTCCAGCTGCCACAGCTCCAGGCCGTGCGACCCGTCGTCGGCGGCGAAGAAGAGCCGGTCGTCCATGGACGTGAGCGTGTTGTTGGGACCCGCGCTTCCGCCCGGGTTGATGTCCGCGACCCTCGTCGGCGCCAGGAGGAGCGCGGGTGATGCGGCGGGAGCCGGGGAGGCGGCCGGCGCCGGCACCGCGGCGACGAGCACAGCGAGCAACGATGAAGCCAGAGCGCCGAACGGCGCACGCCGACCGATGCGATTCACGACGACCTCCTGCGGGCGATCCCTGGGCCGCGAATTCATCATGGACGACGGGTCGCTGTCTACGGGACAAGTGACCGAACACATCCACGCGACAAGTGACGTAGACGCGTACGGGCCGCGCTCGTCACCCACGCGTGACTCAGCCATCACGCAGCCCGGCCACCATCGTTTGTTACGCTTCCTCGATGGCACTCTCCTCACCGGACGCGCGGATCGGCACCGTGCGCGGGCCGCGCACGCTCGTCGAAAAGATCTGGGATGACCACATCGTGCTGGAGGAGCCAGGCGCGCCGACGGTGCTGGCGGTGGACCTGCACCTGGTCCACGAGGTCACCTCGCCGCAGGCGTTCGAGGGGCTGCGCAGGCGCGGCCTGACCGTCCGGCACCCGGAGCGGACCATCGCCACGGCCGACCACAGCACACCGACGTCGGACCGTTCATTGCCCATCCTGGACCAGCAGGCTGCGTTCCAGGTCGCCCAGCTCTCCCGCAACTGTGCGCAATTCGGGATCCCGATCTACTCGCTCGGGTCCGACCGCCAGGGCATCGTCCACGTGATCGGCCCGGAGCTGGGCCTGACGCAGCCCGGCATGACCATCGTGTGTGGCGATTCCCACACCGCCACCCACGGCGCGTTCGGGGCATTGGCCTTCGGGATCGGGACCAGCGAGGTGGAGATGGTCCTTGCCACGCAGACGCTGCTCCAGCGGCGCCCCTTGAGCTACGAAGTCCGCATCGACGGGCGGCTCCAGCCGAACGTCACGGCCAAGGACATCATCCTCAACCTCCTCTCGCGCATCGGCGTCGGCGGCGGCACGGGCCACGTCTTCGAGTACAGCGGCGCCGGCATCCGGGCGCTCTCCATGGAAGAGCGCATGACCGTCTGCAACATGTCCATCGAGGGTGGGGCGCGCGCAGGCCTGATCGCGCCGGACGACACCACCTTCGAATACATCGCGGGGCGCCCGCACGCCCCCAAGGGCGCCGATTTCGACGCCGCCGTGGCCCGTTGGCGGCGCCTCCCCTCCGACGAGGGCGCGACCCACGAGAAGACGATCACCATCGACGCCTCTGGCCTGGAGCCGATGATCACCTACGGGACCAACCCGGGCATGGGCATGTCGATCACCGGCGCCGTGCCGACCCCCGAGTCCCAGCCTGATGACAGCGCCAGGCGCGCCCTCGAGCACTCGCTCGAGTACATGGGCCTGCGTCCGGGCCAGGCGCTGCTGGGCCAGCCGGTCGACATCGTCTTCATCGGATCGTGCACCAACAGTCGCATCAGCGACCTGCGCCAGGCCGCACGGATGATGAGCGGTCGGAGCGTTTCGCCGACCACGCGCGTGATGGTCGTGCCGGGCTCACAGCAGGTGAAGGCGCAGGCGGAGGCCGAGGGACTTGACGACATCTTCCGGGCGGCGGGCGCCGAGTGGCGCGAAGCCGGCTGCTCCATGTGCATTGCCATGAACGGCGACCAGGGCGCGCCCGGCCAGTACATCGTCAGCACCAGCAACCGCAACTTCGAGGGACGCCAGGGCAAGGGCGCCCGCACGTTCCTGGCTTCGCCGCTGACTGCCGCCGCCACCGCGCTGCGTGGCGTGGTCACGGACCCGCGCACCGTGGCCCCGGCAGCGGCCAGCTAGGAGGCGCGACGAGCATGCCCGAGCCGTACCGCACGTTCACCAGCCGCGTGATCCCGCTGCCCGCCGAGAACGTGGACACGGACCAGATCATCCCCGCCCGGTTCCTCAAGACCACCGAGAAGGACGGCCTGGCCAGCGCCCTCTTCTGCGATTGGCGCTACCTGCCGGACGGGTCGCCGAACCCCGACTTCGTGCTCAACGAGCCATCGATGCAGGGCCGCCAGATCCTCATCGCCGGCGACAACTTCGGCTGCGGCTCCTCCCGCGAGCATGCCCCCTGGGCGCTCTCCAGCTGGGGCATCCGGGCCGTCATCTCCACCAGTTTCGCGGACATCTTCCGCAACAACTCCACCAAGAACGGGCTGCTGCCGATCCAGGTGGATCCCGAGACGCACGCACGGCTCTTCCAGATGCTGGCCGATGACCCCGATGCTTCGTTCACCATCGACCTGTCGGAGTTGGGCGTGCTGCTGCCCGACGGCTCAACGCTGGAGTTCGAGATCGATCCGTTCGCGCGCCAGATGATGCTGGCAGGGACCGACGAGGTGGGCTGGGTGATGGCGCGCGATGCCGCCATCGACGCCTGGGAGGATGCCCATCCGGCTCGCGTGGACACGCGCCCCCAGGCGGCCGCGGCATGACCGCCGACGCGGAGGTGGTGCGCAACCTGTACGACGCGCGTTCGCGCAACGATCTGGCGGCGGCCGCCGAGGCGATCGCTCCCAACGTGGTGTGGCACGAGCCGTACGACTACCTGGGCACGCTCAACGGCCGCGAGGCGGTCATGGACGCGATCCAGCAGAGCATGGAAGAGACCCATGGCACGTTCCATCTGGATGTGACGGACCTGCTGTCCAGCAAGGACCACGTGGTCGCGCTGGTTGACTTCTCCGCGGAGCGCAACGGGGCGCGCATGTTCGGGCGCGAGATCGGTGTCTTCAAGGTCGATCGGGGGCTCATCCAGGAAGTCTGGTTCTACACGGCGGAGGATCCAGATGCGGTCTCGGAGTTCATGCGCGGGTAGGTGCAGCTCCTCGCCGGCCACGTCCGACCGGAAGTGGCGCGGCCCGTCGGTGGCCGTGCTCGGTGCGCCACTGCTGACGCTGGTGCTGGCGTGCTCGTCAGCGGCACCGACCGACAGCCCCGTGCCGACCGCCGCGTCGCCAACGGCGATCCCTTCGACGGCCGCATCGATCGTGCCGCCGAGCCCGACGCCGTCGCCCAGCTCCGCGACCCCCTCGCCGGTCGTAACCGCCGTCGCGGTGACGCCGACACCGGCACCCGCTGCCACGCCGACCGCGGCGTCGACGCCCAGTCCCCATCCGACGCCGATCCCTGTGCCGACCGAGTGCTGCGCCGTGACCCCGAGCCCGGTGCCGACCGTCGAACCGAGCCCATCGTCGAGCCCCGAGGTCACCCCAGCGCCAACGCCGGAGCCGACACCGGAGCCGAGCCCGTCGCCTACGGCGGCCGTGGCCACCGTCCTTGCCGGTGCCGGTACCGACGACCCGGGCGACGGCGGCCCCGCCACCGCCGCCAAGCTGCGGCATCCCAGCGGTATCGCCGTCGGTCCGGACGGGACCATCTGGATCGTGGACAACAACGCCTACGTGCTTCGCTCCATCACCACGGACGGGATCATCCACACCAGCGCTCGCGGCTTCGTAGGGCCGCAGGGCGACGCCGTCAGCCCGTCGGGCACGGTCTACGTGGCGGATCGTGGCTCGTATGCGGTCTATCGCATCGGAGCGAAGGGCAAGCTGATCCTGTTCGCCGGCCAGGCGCTCCGGTCGGGCTTCGGCGGAGACGGAGGGCTTGCCAAGCGGGCGTTCCTGTCGCAGCCGTACGACGTGGCGACTGATGCGGCCGGCAACGTCTACATCGCCGATACCGCCAACCAGCGCATTCGTGAGGTGGACGCGAAGAGCGGCAAGATCCGCACCATCGCGGGCAGCGGACAGCGGGACTTCAGCGGCGACGGCGGGCTGGCGACGGACGCCGCCCTGAACGAACCCAACGCCGTGGCCGTCAATGCCGCCGGAACCGTCCTGTACATCGCCGACTACGGCAACGCGCGGCTGCGTCGCGTGGACCTGGTCACCGGGATCATCACCACCGTGGCGGGCTCGGGTGGGAGCGGCGGTTCCTATGATCCGGCGCTCACCGGCATCCAGACGCCGTTGAACCGGATCCAGGAGATCGCGCTGGATGCCGCCGGCAACGCGTACCTGCCGGTGTTCTACAACAACCTCGGCACGCTGGTGATGCGCCTGGACCCGGCCGGGAACATGACCCGGATTGCGGGCGGCGGCACGAGCCCGGACGCGGATGTTCCGGCGCTCGACCTCCAGCTCCCATCGATCGAGGCACTGGAGATCGACCCGTTCACAGGGGCGCTGCTCATCGGCGTCCAGGACGGCCGGGTCTTCTCCATTCCCGGAGTCGCGCAGGGGCAGTGACGCTGCGGCGCGGCGCGCCTATTCGAAGCGCGTCGCCTCGGTCGAGGTGGTGCGCGAGACCAGCGGGAAGGTCAGCGCCACGATCCCCAGCGCGACCGCGATCCCGGCGCCGAGCAGCGGGATGAGGCTCGCGTCGGGTGCCGGCACGCTGCCCTCGGACAGCGTGGTGACCAGGACCTCGGCGACCACCACCCCCAGGGCAGCACTCAGGCCCGCGGCAACGAGCAGCGGCGGCGCGGCCTCCAGCATCACGATCGAGCGCAACCGCGAAAGCGGCATCCCCGTGAGACGCAGCAGCGCAAACGGTCGCTGCCGCTCGATGAGGCCGCCCGCGACGGCCACCGCCAGGCTGCAGCCGGCCATCACCAGCGTGCCGATGGTGCCCAGCACCACGATCCAGGCCACCTCGGTGATCTGCGACGTTGCCGCGGCCAGCTGCTCCGCCGGCGTGGCCACCACCCAGCCCGGCGCGGCCGTCTCGATCGCCGTGCGTGCCTGCTCAATGGACGCGAGGTCGCCGTCTGTGGCGACCAGCACCTGGGCAATCGGCGCGCTGCCGTTGAGGACGGGGGCCGGCACGCTGTCCGCCGGCACCGCCAGCACGGAGGCCCCGCCGGGCCCACTGAACGTGTCGCTGCCGAGCGGCGCGTCCAGCGTGAACCCAAGCCCCGTCCAGCCAGGACGGCCAACGGCGTACGAGCCATCTGCGCACGGCGCGACCTTGACCGCTGGCGCGAGATCTGCGCAGGACGCGAACCACACGGTGATGTCATCAAGCTGGCGGCCGATCGGATCGTTCTGCGGCAGGTCCACCTGCCGTACGGCGACCGTGCCGGTGACGCCCGCGGCGGATTCCAGGGACGTGCGGAGCTGAGCCAGGTTCACCGTGGCACCGGAGCGGTCATCCGCCTGGAGCGTGCTCGCGCTGAGGGATGAACCAACGACACGGTCCTGCTGGCCGTCGATGTAGCCGAGGAGCGTGAAGAAGGCGCTCGAGACGAAGACGGCGAGAACCACGCCGCTGATGGCCCCGAACGCGGCCCGTGGCTCGTCGCTCAGACGCCGCGCGGCAATGAGCAGGGCAGGTCCGCGTGCCGCGCGATGCAGGATCCTGCCGATGACGTCTGTCACCCAGGGTCCGGCGAGGGCGATGCCGAGGATGATGCCCAGGAAGCTGGCCACCAGAAGGTACGTCGTCGTCTGGCCGCGACCATCCGGCTGGGTCGCCAGCAGGAGCGTCGCCCCGAACAGCAGGATCGAGCCGGCCAGCGGCACCAGGCGCAGCCGCGTCAGCGGTCGACGCCCGACGCGGCGCGCGACGCCGAGAGGTGACACGGCCAGTCGCCGCAAGGCCACCACGGCCGTGGCCACGCCGAGCACCTGGACCACGATGAGCAGTAGCACCGCCTGCGCCAGCGGCGGGACGATCGAATCGGGGAACCAGCCCACGCGATCGACCTGCACTTGCGCCACGAGCGGGCGCGTCAGCAGGAAGAGCAGGACGCCGAGGACCGCGCCGGGCAGTGTCGCCGCCAGTGCCTCGCCGGCGGCCATTCGTCCCACCTGCGGATTGGTGGCGCCGAGCAGGCGCAGCGTGGCCAGGCGTCGTTCGCGTCGCGCCGCCGACAGGCGCGTCGCCGTGGCCACGAACACCACCACGGGCGCCAGCGCGCCGAACACGGCGATCAGCACCAGCAGCAGGAGCAGCCAGTTGAGCGCCGGCAGATGGGGTTGCGTCGGAAACGCCGTGACCGCGACCACCGCGCTCCCGAGCTGGTCGGGCGCGCTGGGACTCGCGGCGCTGAGGTCCTGCGACACCAGGTCCGCGCGCGGCACGCCGACGATGGCCACCAGCTCGTCGGGCCCCTTCAGCCCGTCCGTGGCGATCTCCCCGGCCACGTGCCCGAAACGGTCGCCGAGCTGGGCGGCCGGCACGGAGGCGATCAGATCGGCCAGGGCCGGCGAGACGTAGGCCTCGCCAGCGGATGGCAATCGGGAAAGGCCGGGCGGCACGGGTACCGGCGCATGCAGCGCCGCCACGTCGAAGCGCAGGATCGGGCGGCCCGCGTAGCCGTCAAGGCTCTCGCGCATCAGGAGGCCGCGGGCAGGCACGCTCAAATCGTCGGTGTTGCCAACATCGCGCCACGCGGCGTTGGCGTAGCGCACGTCCATGGCCGGCTGCAGCGAGAGGGCGAAGAGCAGGATGGCCGTGCCAACTCCGACGGCCAGCGCCGTGATGGACAGACCGACCAGGGACGCCCGGCCCGTGAGTGCGAAACGCAACCCCAGCCGGATCACGCGAGGGCACCGCTGCTGACACGGCCGTCCCGCACCACGATCTCGCGGTCCGCATAGGCGGCCACGCGCGGCTCGTGCGTGACCAGGACCACCGCCACGCCCTCCTGGCGGGCGGCGGCGGTCAGCAGCTCCATCACCTGCTCACCCGACAGCGAGTCCAGCGAGCCGGTCGGCTCGTCGGCGAAGACGACGCCCGGCGCGATCACCATCGCCCTGGCGATGGCCACGCGCTGAGCCTGGCCGCCGGATAGCTCGCCCGGGCGCCGCGCCTCCAGCCCTTCGATGCCGAGGCGCGGAAACCACGCCGCGGCGGCTGCGGTGGCTTCGGCGCGCCGCGTTCCGTTCAGCATCAGCGGCAGGGCCACGTTCTCGACCGCCGACAGCTCCGGAATCAGCTGCCCGAACTGGAAGATGAAGCCGAAGCGCGTGCGCCGGAGCTCCGACCGGGCCGCGTCGGGCAGGTCGTCGATGCGGCGGCCGTCGAAGACCACCTGGCCACCGTCAGGCGCCAGGATGCCGGCCAGGCAATGCAGCAAGGTCGACTTGCCGGAGCCGCTCGGCCCCATGATCGCGAGCATCTCGCCGGGCCGGATGGCCAGGTCGACGCCGCGCAGGGCCTCGGTCTGCCCGAAGCGCTTGGTCAGGCCGGTGGCCCGGAGGACCGGCGAGGCACTGGGCAGCGCCGCTGCGGCTGCCAACGCCGGTACGCCGGCCATCGCGTTGGTCTGCCTCGGCTCAACAGCCAGGCTGAACTCATGCATGGGTCGTCCTCCGGGAGTGATCTCGTTCATGGTTGTGCGGCTCGCGTCTCTGCCGAGACGGCCTGGATCTGGCTGCGAATGTCATCGATGCGGGCGCCGGTCATCTCGATCCAGCGCAGGTCCGCTTCCAGGTGGAAGATCGCGTAGTCGGCCAGCAGGGCCAGCGGCACTTCCGCGCTGCGCCGCACGGCGGTGAGCTCGCGCATGCGCGCCAGGTGGGCGTGTCGTTGCGCGTCCAGCAGTTCGTCGAGCGAGCGGCCCCGCAGGATGCACAGGACCACCTTGGCGAACAGCGTCGACCGCAGGTGGGGCTCGGGCTCCAGCGGTTCGTTGAGCCACGCCTCCAGGGCCTGCTCGCCCGCGTCGGTGATGGCGTAGCGCCGGCGCTCGGGGCCCTCGTCCTGTTCGATGGCCGCGACCGCCACGCGGCCGTGCTTCTCCAGCCGCTCGAGCGTGGCGTACACCTGGCCGAAGGGCAGCCCGTGGTCCGGCGCGAAGTAGCGGTCGAACTGGCGCTTCAGTTCGTAGCCGTGGACGGGCCCCTCATCCAGCAGGCCGAGCAGTGAGTAGGTAACGGACATGGCGCAACTATACACACAGTGAATAGTGGCTGTCCAGTACCGTGGCGTGTCTGGCGGAGCGGGGAGTGCCGCTGCCGAGGTACCCGGCGGCCGCTTGGTCATCGGGTGACCATTGGCGACAGGGCGGTGCCCTCCGGCGGCTCGAACGGCAGGAGTCGTGCCCGTTCTGGTAGCCCGGCGCACACAAAGGTCCAAAGCGGCCGTGCGGCACCTCATCGGCGGCCCATCCGCGTCGCCAATGGTGATGAGGCGCACAACGAGTCCGCGTGTCGCGACCGATGCACGTCTGGCGTGCGAACGCGCCAGGTTCGTGCGGACACGTGTTGCTTCTGCACGCCCCGCGTGCAGGAATGCGCATCCGAGCCCTGAACGAGCCCGATTGGCACGGCTGCCGTGCAGGAGCTACAGGGTTGGAGGGCTCGACCCGTTCCATTCGCACGGCTGCCGTGCAAGCCGCGTGCCCCTCCCGCCGCGTGGCCGCTCGACCGGCCACTCCCGGTGTGCCGCCCCTCCCCGCCGATGCGCCACTCCCCGCCGACCGGCCGCGCTCGCCGACCTACACTCTTCCCGAGTCACCAAAACGCCCCGCGACGCGAGGAAACCATGTCTGACGCCGCAACCCCTGACCTGCCCTACGGCAAGCCCACCGATCCCGCCAAGCGGCATTCGGCCGCGCTCACCGACGGGCCCGAGCGCGCCGGCGCGCGTTCCATGTTCAAGGCCATCGGCTTCACCGACGAGGACATGGCCAAGCCGCTGATCGGCGTGGCCACGACCTGGATCGAGACCATGCCGTGCAA
>CAZENL010000001.1:0-5548 GCA_964513505.1 uncultured Anaerolineaceae bacterium | reverse complement strand
TGGCCAAGCCGCTGATCGGCGTGGCCACGACCTGGATCGAGACCATGCCGTGCAACTACAACCAGCGCCGCCTGGCCGAGTTCGTCAAGGAGGGTGTCCGAGCGGCGGGCGGCACGCCGATGGAGTTCAACACCATCGCCATCTCGGACGGCGTGACCATGGGCACCGAGGGCATGAAGGCATCCCTCATCAGCCGTGAGGTGGTGGCGGACTCGATCGAATTGGTGGCTCGCGGCCAGCTCTTCGATGGGCTGGTCTGCCTGGTCGGCTGCGACAAGACCAACCCGGCCGCGGCCATGGCGGCGGCACGCGTCGACATCCCGACCGTGATCCTCTACAACGGCACGATCGCGCCGGGCACGTACAAGGGCGAGGACATCGACATCGTCAGCGTGTACGAGGCCATCGGGGCCTACCGCGCGGGCAAGATCGACCTCCAGGAGCTCTACGAGATCGAGAACCGGGCCTGTCCCGGCGCCGGCGCCTGCGGTGGTCAGTACACCGCCAACACGATGTCGATGGTTCTCGAGTTCCTGGGCCTCTCGCCGTCCGGCCTCAACGGCATCCCGGCCGAGGATCCCCGCAAGGACGCGGCCGCCCGGCGCTGCGGCGAGCTGGTCATGGACCTGGTGCGCGCCGACAAGCGGCCCAGCCAAATTGTCGACCGGCGCTCGATCGACAACGCGATTGCGGCCGTGGCCGCCACCGGCGGATCGACCAACGGCGTCCTGCACCTGCTGGCCATCGCCGACGAATTCGGGATCCCGCTGGAGATCGACGACTTCGACCGCATCAGCGCCCGCACGCCACTCATCGCCGACCTGCGGCCCGGCGGCCGCTATCGCGCCACGGACCTGACCGATGCCGGCGGCGTGGAGCTGGTGATGCGCGAGCTGCTCAAGCAGGACCTGCTCCATGCGGATGCGCCGACGGTCACCGGCCAGACGATCGGCCAGATCGGCGCAGCGGCCACCGAGACGCCAGGCCAGCTGGTTGTGCGCTCGATCGAGAACCCCATCAAGGCCACTGGCGGCCTGGTGATCCTGCACGGCTCGCTGGCCCCAGACGGTGCCGTGGTCAAGATGGCCGGCCACGAGCGCCTGTCCCATCGCGGGCCGGCGCGCGTCTTCGATTCCGAGGAGGCCTGCTACGACGCGGTCAAGAACCGCCTCATCAAGGCCGGCGACGTGGTCGTCGTGCGCTACGAGGGGCCTGCCGGTGGTCCGGGCATGCGCGAGATGCTGGGCGTCACCGCCGCCCTCGTCGGCGAGGGCCTCGGCGAGTCGGTTGCGCTGCTCACCGATGGCCGTTTCAGCGGCGGGACGCGCGGCCTGATGGTCGGACACGTGGCCCCAGAGGCCGCCTTTGGCGGACCGATCGCGCTGGTCCACGAGGGCGACACGGTCTCGGTCGACGTGGAGGCGCGGCGCCTGGACCTTGAGGTGGACGAGGCCGAATTGGCACTCCGCCGTGCGGCCTGGGTCCCACCGACCCCGCGCTACACGACCGGCGTGTTCGCGAAGTACGCGGCGATGGTCAGTTCGGCCAGCCAGGGAGCGGTGACGCGGCCACCGCGCCGGTGAGACCGCGGCCGGAGGTGAGCATCCGGCCCGAGCGCCCCGCCGATGTCGACCAGATCCGGGCCCTCAACGAGGCCGCCTTCGGGCGGCCCGGGGAAGCCTTGCTGGTGGACCGGCTGCGTGCATCGGACGCATTCATCCCGGACCTCTCGCTGGTCGCCGTGGCGACGGGCGGCCGCATCCTCGGCCACGTCCTGATCAGCTGGGTTGACCTCAGCGACGACAACGCGGGCACCACGCGGCGCGTGCTCTCGGTCGCGCCGCTGGCGGTACTCCCGGAGTGGCAGAAGCTCGGCATCGGTGGTGCGCTCATGGAGGCGGGTATCGCCGCCGCCGAGGCCCACCACGAACCCATGCTCGTGCTCGTGGGCCATGCGAGCTACTACCCGCGCTTCGGCTTCGAGCCGGCCCGCGCGTCCGGTATCGAGCCGCCGGACCCGAACTGGGGTGACGCGCACTGGATGATCCGGCGCCTGTCGGCCTGGGATCCATCGATCCGCGGCCGGGTCGTCTATCCGCCGGCCTTCGACGGCCTCTGAGGCGCGAAGGCTCGGCGCAATGTGACGCGCGCACAATGCCGTCATGTCCGACCCATTGCTGACCGAGGCTCAGCGCACCTTCTTCGCCGAGGCCCGGCGCGCGGTCCTCGCCACCACCTCCCCCGAGGGACGGCCGCGCCTGGTCCCGGTGTGTTTCTGGCTGTCGCCGGACGTGGACGCCCGCGGGCGGCCCATCGTCTATACCCCGATTGACGACAAGCCAAAGCAAAGCGCCGATCCCCGCCAGCTCGCGCGCGTGCGCGACATCCTGGTGTTGCCGGAGGTGACCCTGCTGGTCGACCGCTGGTCCGAGACCTGGACCGAACTCGCCTGGCTGCGTGCCTACGGCGCCGGGGAGATGCTGGAGCCCCAAGCGCACGAGGCCGCCGAGCACGCTCGAGCCCTGCTCGAGCTGCGCCGCAAGTACCCGCAATACGTCGACCAGGAGCTGGAGGATCGCCCGATCATCAAGGTCTCGATCGACCGCGTGGTCAGCTGGGGCGCCATCGGCGACTGAGGGCGCCGGCGAGCTGACCTAATCGCGCGCCTTGATCAGGCGGCCGCGGCGCGTCATGGCACGCGACGCCAGCGCGGCGACGCCCATTGCAACCAGGGCACGTTCGGCCATGGGCAGCGGCCGGACCACGGCCAGGAACTGGTCGGCACGTGCCCGGTCGATGGTGGAGAGCAGGGTCGCGCCGCGCGCCGTCAACCCCAGCGTTCGCTGCCGGCGATCGGTGACTTCCTGGGCGCGCTCGATCAGGCCGCGTTTCTCCAACGATCCCACGATCCGCGAGGTCGCGGACGGAGAACGCCCGATCTGCTCGGCCAGGTCCGCGACGGTCAGCATCTGCGTACCGCCGATGGCGTACATGGCCGCCAGTTGCGTGAAGCCCAGGTTCAGCTCCCCGAGCTGCGCGGCAAAGCCGATCACCAGGTCGCGCCACAGCGCGCGGCCGATGGCGATTCGGTCGGAAAGGAGCCGCGGGTTCTGGAGCTCGTCCCGCGCCGCCTGGACGACCGGGCTGAAGAGCGGGTTGCGCAGCTCGGACTCGTCCAGCGGCGGCATGCCGGCGAATTCCGGCTCGTTTTCTTCACGCATCCGCACAGAGTAGCCGTGATGCGTGCAGGGTTGCATGCAAATCTCGGTCGGAGGCCGCGAACGCTGATACGGTGGGACGCGTGGCACTCGCGTACGTCTTTCCCGGGCAGGGATCGCAGACCGTCGGCATGGGACGTCTCCTTTCCGTCCACTCCCCCGCTGCCGCGGCCGTGTTCGCCGAGGCGGACCATGCGCTCGGCCAGAATCTCAGCCGACTGGCGTGGGAAGGCCCCGGCCAAGCGCTGGACCTGACTGTCAACGCCCAACCGGCCCTGCTGGCCTCGTCGATCGCCCTCCTGCGCGCGCTGGAAGAGGCGGCCGATGCCGCGGGCACTCCACGACCGACGCCGAGCTTCTTCGCCGGCCACTCCATGGGCCAGTACAGCGCCATGGTCGCCGCCGGAGTCCTGGAACTCGGCGACGGGCTACGCCTGGTTCGCAAGCGCGGCGAACTGATGCAGGCCTCGGCCGAGGACGGGGCCATGGCCGCGGTGATCGGGCTGCCCGACGATCAGTTGCCCGCCCTGGAGGCGGCCGGATCCGCGCACGGCATCTTCACCATCGCCAACCGCAACTCCCCGGGGCAGGTGGTGATCAGCGGTGAGCGGGCGGCCGTGCAGGCCGCCGCGGACGCGGCCAAGGGTCTCGGCGCCAAGCGCGCGATCGTGCTGGCGGTCAGCGTGGCCGCGCACTCCCCGTTGATGCGCAACGCAGCGGATGGGATGCGCGCGGCCCTGGAGAGCATCACGTTCCACGATCCGACCGCGCCGCTGCTCGCCAACGCGGACGCGCGGCCCATCACCACCGCGGACGGTGCACGCACCGAGCTGATCGAGCACCTGACGCGCGGCGTGGACTGGGTTCGTGCCGTGGAGACCATGGCCGCCGCCGGCGTTGACACGTTCGTGGAGGTCGGTCCCGGCAAGGTGCTGACCAACCTGATCGGCCGCATCGCGCCGGACGCCACTGCCTTCTCGCTGGACGATCCCTCGGATCCCGGCGCCCTCAATCGGACCCTGATCACCAACCCCACAGCCGCCGCTGCCCCGCAGCCCGCCTGACCTGCAAGGAGCCCGCGAACCCGCCATGCGCCGACCAGATTTCTCCCGCCGCGTTGCCGTCACCGGCCTCGGCGTCATGAGCCCCATCGGGCTCGACCCCGACACCGTCTGGAAGAACCTCGTCGACGGCGTCAGCGGGCTCGGCCGCATTACCCGCTGGGACCCGACGCCTTACGAGGCCCAGATCGCCGGCGAGATCCACGGTTTCGAGCCTGCCAAGTACATGGACTTCAAGGCCGCGCGACGCACCGACCGCAACGTGCAGTTCGGCGTCGCCGCCGGCAAGCAGGCCCTGGAGGACTCCGGGCTGGTGATCGACGAGTCCAACCGCGACGACATCGGCATCCTGTTCGGGTCGGGCGCCGGCGGGCCCTACCTGATGATGGAGAACAAGATCACCTGGGACACCAAGGGCCCGCGCTCGGTCAGCCCGTTCTTCATCGCCAACATGCTGCCGGACACGGCGTCCGGCCAGTTGGCCATCGAGACCGGCATCCGCGGTTCCAACATGTGCATCGTCACGGCCTGTTCCACCGGCACGCACAACATCGGCGAAGCGGCCGAAGGGATCCGTCGCGGTGACTTCGTGGCGGCGCTGGCGGGCGCCACCGAGAACCCGCTCCACGAGCTTGCCTACATCGGCTTCATGAACATGCGCGGCATGGGCAAACCGCGCGAGGGCGAGGGCCTGGAGACGGTCTCGCGCCCGTTCGACCTGACGCGTGACGGCTTCGTGCTGGGCGAGGGAGCCGGCGCGATGATGCTGGAGGACCTGGAGTTCGCCAAGGCGCGTGGTGCCAAGGTCTACGCCGAGGTCGTGGGCTATGGGTCCGCCGCCGATGCCTGGGACCTCATCCAGCCGATCGAGAAGGGCGACGGCATGCGCCGAGCCTATCTCCAGTCCCTGGAGCGCCACGGCGTGCCCGCGGACGAGATCGACCTGATCAACCCGCACGGCACGTCGACGCCGCTGGGCGACCTGCGCGAGGCCCAGGCCATCTGGGCAACCTTCGGCGACCACACACCCGACATCGCCATCTCGGCCACCAAGTCCCTCACCGGCCACCTGATGGGCGCGGCCGGCGCGCTGGAAGGCGTGGCCACGGTGCTGAGCGTCTACAACCAGTGCGCCCCTGCGACAGCGAACTACCGCGATCCGGACCCGGAGGTCAACCTGGACGTCGTCCACGGCAGCGCGCGCTCGATGCAGATCCGCTACGCCATCTCCAACAACATCGGCCTCGGCGGCCACAACGGCGCGGTCAT